>DATDON010000251.1:0-7305 GCA_035293225.1 Candidatus Manganitrophaceae bacterium | reverse complement strand
ATTTTATGGTTTTCGTTCAACCTCCAACCATTTCCCGGAGGTCATCGGGAATCCAGTTTGTGTAAAATCAACAAGTGATCGATTCCGGCTTTTGCGGGAATGACAACTTGACGCGCAAATGGATCCTTTTCAACAATCTGCTAATATATAGTACGGTAGGAGGCGGATCGAATGACACTATACTCGCTCATCGTCATCGTTTTACTCGTTGGGATTTGGACCATTCAGTCCTATTTGAGGAAGAAAACCGACCGACGGAACCTTCAACAGCTCCGGGCGGCGACGGCGGAAGGGCTGATAGAGCCCCCTTCGTTGCATCCCGTTATCGATCCCGACCTCTGCATCGGCTCCGGCGCCTGCGTGGCCGCCTGTCCGGAAGGGGATGTTTTGGGTCTGATCGAAAGGAAGGCCGCGCTGATCAATCCTACTCACTGCATCGGCCACGGCGCCTGTTTTGCCGCCTGTCCTGTAAAGGCGATTACGCTCGTGTTCGGGACCGAAAAAAGGGGTGTGGACATCCCCCATGTCAACGCCGATTTCGAGACCAACGTTCCGGGGATCTTTATCGCGGGGGAGTTGGGCGGGATGGGCCTCATTCGAAACGCGATTGAACAGGGACGTCAGGCGGTCGAAGCGATTCGAAAACTGAAGCCGAACGGATCCCCGCTCGACATCGTCATCGTCGGGGCGGGACCGGCCGGATTTTCGGCCTCCCTCGCTGCTCTTGAGCGCAAGTTGCGTTATGTGACGATCGAACAAGAGGCCCTGGGGGGGAGAGTGGCGCACTTTCCCCGCGGGAAAGTCGTCATGACCCAGCCGGCCAAGCTTCCGCTGGTGGGAAAGATCAAATTCCGTGAAATCGGCAAAGAAAAGCTGCTCGACTTTATGCGGGATGTGGAAAGGAAAACGGAGATCCAGATCCGGTACAATGAGCGGATGGAGGAAATCCGGAAAACGGATCAAGGATTCATCGTCAAAACCTCGCGTGGATCTTATGAAACTCGGGCCGTATTACTCGCTTTGGGTCGGGGCGGAACGCCGCGCAAACTGGGGGTCGTCGGAGAGGATCTCCCCAAGGTGGTTTACCGGCTCATCGATCCCGAGCAATACCGCCATCAACACGCGCTGGTGGTGGGGGGCGGAGACGCGGCGCTGGAGGCGGCCTGCAGCGTCGCCGCGGAGCCCGGCGCGACCGTCACCCTCTCCTACCGTGGGGACGCCTTCTCAAGGGTCAAGGAGAACAACTTGCAGAAGGTCAAGGAGGCCGAGGCCGGCGGACGGTTGCGTGCGCTGCTAAATTCGAATGTCAAAGAAATCAAACCGGAGACGGTGATCTTGGAAGCGCGCGGCGAGGCGATGGAGCTTCCAAACGACGCCGTCATCGTCTGCGCCGGCGGCGTTCTGCCGACCGAATTTTTAAAGAAAATCGGGATTCAGGTCGAAACGAAATATGGCGCCGCATAAGACGGGAAGTTCGTTCCCGGCGCCCCCGTGTCACGAAGATCGGCAACCGGGGAGAGATTGATCTTGCCCCGGAAATTCGGGTACCCTGTTAGGAGGGGAACTGGCCGGAGGAAAGCGATCTGATGAAGAGCTGTCTCGGAGTCAAAATCCTTTGAACACCGTCTGCTTGTTGACAGGGGAGTGATGAAATTGCGAGAATGAAAGTAATAAGTTCGTTGGGGTTGGGCCAAAGAGTTGATAAGCGGCGCCGGAGGAGCTTCATGAGATGCGGCCGCGATGAAACTCAACGGGAACGCCGAATCGCGCCGTCTGTTGGCCGCGTTCCCGCCTGGGTAAATCGGAATGTCAACCCGCTCTTCTTTTGCTTCTCCGGCGTCACGGCCCAATCGATTACTAAACAATGAGAAGGAGGGAACGATCATGGCAAGGTACTATATTGAATCGCCCCATACGAAAGAGGAGTGCCTCAAAGCGATGGATGAAGTCCTGCAGCAAGGGGCCGGGGTTCTGGCCAAGTATGATTGGGGCTGTATGGCCGGCCAACATACCGGCTGGGCCGTTGTCGACGCGTCGAACGAATCCGCCGCGCTGAACATGGTTCCATCCATCATCCGAAATAAGGCGCATGTTGTAAAGGTGGAAAGACTGACTCCGGAGCAGATCGCGTTGTTCCACAAGGAGCGCGCCGCGTAAAATCGATTGTATTTGGGGATCCGCAACGCCGGTCAGAGGGTGGGAAACGTCCCACCCTCTCCGTGCGCGGAGGCATAAAAATTTCCTGCGCCTTCTCGCGGCGAGCGCTCCGCCTCCGTGAAAATCATCTACTCCTGATTCGACTTTTTTCAGACAATCAAGGACAAAGACGTTGAAAAGAGATGGAGCGGCTCCAGGCGGCTTGTGTCGGACGCCCCGTGAGAAGATCCGATCTATATCGGAACCGGAGAAGTCATTCTCGATATGAGGGTCTTTTCCCCCTCTTTAAAGGCGACTTGAATTTTATCCCCCAATAAAAGCTGAACCACAACCCCCAGACCAAACCGACTGTGATCGATCAGATCGTTCTGTTTGAACGAGCCGGAGAGGGTATAGGGAATCTTTCTTTTCGAGGAGGACAAATGAATCAGCTTATCCCAGGTTTCCTCGGGTGTCAGCTTCTTGATTCTATGAGTGGGGGATTTGATGGGCGCAGCCGGGTTGATATAGCGGTGGGCGCTGCCGCAGGTTTTGCATCGCACCTTGGCGACCTTCTCCCCGACCATAGCGGCGATGGTATGATCTAAGGCGAGTTTACATTTTGTGCAGAGAGAAACAATCTCTCCTCCAACCTCATTGCTGTCTGTGCTGTCTGTCTTTTTTGTTATCGTATCCATTTCTCCCTTTCATTAGAAGTCCGAAAAAACCCTTCCTCAATCAAACGGGTTCCCTCTCCTCTTACAAGGAGGGAAACAGGTTTTCGGATGGGCCTTAACTGTTTATTAAGTTTACTCCTTTTGTATGGTAAATACCACATCAAAACAGTCGGAATTTACCACGCCATCATCGCCCATATTTTCCGACCCACTCGGCTTCGCCGAGGATTTTCTCTTTAATCGTGTCGAGCAGCCGCTGTTTCGTCGCGCCGGGCCTCAGTTTTATTTTTTCGTTGAGCGCGTAGAGTTTGAAAACATAACGGTGCGGAGCGCCGGGCGGGGGGCAGGGGCCGCCGTAACCGATCCCGCCGAAATCGTTGACCCCTTGGGCGCCGATCCCCTCGATGATCTCTTTTCTTCCGATCCCTTCTTCCAAGGCCCGCAGATCGGGCGGGAGATGGTAGAGAACCCAATGGACCCAGACCTTTCGAGGGGCGTCCGGATCGTCCATGATGAGGGCGAACTCTTGACATCCTGAAGGGGGGCCGCTCCACGAAAGAGGGGGAGAGAGATCCTCGCCGTCGCAGGTGTACTTTTTAGGGATGATCTGGTTCAACCCGAAAGCGGGGCTTTTAAATTCGAAAGACATCGCAAGCCTCCCTTTTTTCATCCGTTGATCGAAATTCGCTCCTCTTTCCGCGTTATCTTTGTCTCAGCGGGGGAGAGAACATTATGATTATTATGAAACTTTTAGGGGATACAATACAAGAGGCGAAAGGGGTCTTAGCGGGAAAATGGTGAGAGGTCCCTCACGGTTCTTCGTGGACCCGCTTGATCAGGGCGGCGAGGCGGGCGGGGTCGGCGGCGGCGACTTCTATTTCTCTCTTCGCCTCGGCGACAAGGGGGAGGGCGGTGTCGGGGAGAATGACTTCGATCCCTTTCTCCCTGGCCCGCTTTTCCACCATCAGGC
Organism: Candidatus Manganitrophaceae bacterium; assembly: GCA_035293225.1. Classification (GTDB taxonomy): domain Bacteria; phylum Nitrospirota; class Nitrospiria; order SBBL01; family Manganitrophaceae; genus DATDON01. Next base: position 3,522 of record DATDON010000251.1, on the reverse strand, counting down.
GGATGGTCGCTTTGTGCGGGCCGGCCTGCTCCTCAAGATCGCGGAGGGCCGACTTGCTCCATTCCATCTCTTCGGTGGGGACCCGGACGACGACGTCCCCTTTGATCTTCGCCTGGCAGGAGAGGCGATACGGCGGGGTCAGTTCGGCCTCTTCGAGCATGTTCTCCTCGTCGAGGTCGATCTCGGTCAGATGCGGCATCCCTTCGATGACCCAGACGCGGCAGGTGCTGCAGGTGGCGAATCCGCCGCAATCATGGCGCATCTCCAGCCCGAGTTTTTCGGCGGCGTCCAACAGGCTGATCCCTTCCGGAACATCGCCGCTTTTACCGGCGGGGTGGAACGTGACTTTCGGCATCCCTCTCCTTCGAATAAAACAGAGAAATTATAGGCGATTCACCTCCTCAAATCAAGACGAGGAGAGGGGGATGTTTTGATCGAATCGGGGAGATGATTGATAAATCGGGCGATCGTCTCATAATATTCTTTTCCGCCGACGATGGAGGTGTCGTTGTGGCGCGCGCCGGGGATGGTATAAAAGGTCTTCGGCTCGGGGGCCGCCTCGAATACCCGCCGGCCCTGTGAATAAGGGATGATTTCGTCTTGATCTCCATGCAGGACCAAGAGCGGCGTTTTAATCTTGCCGATTTTTGAGAGGATGTCATACCGGGTCGAAAGAAATCGGCCGATCGGAAGATAGGGAAAAACGACGCGCGCCATCTCCCGAATGGAGGCGAACGGCGCCTCGAGGATGAGGCCCTGGAGATCTCGTCGGAGCGCCAACTCCGTCGCCACGGCGGCCCCGAGCGATTGGCCGAACGCGACGATTTTTTGGGGATCGATGTCGTTCCGCGCGAGCAGGGTGTCGTACGCCGCCAGCGCGTCGAGGTAAGTCCCCAATTCCGAAACCGTTCCCTCGCTTCGTCCATATTCCCGGTAGTCGATCATCAAGATGTTGACCTGGACCTTCCGGTGAAGACGGGAGAGGGAATCGACCCGGCCGCTTAAATTTCCGGCGTTTCCATGAAACCAGAGGAGGGTCGTCCGCGACGCGGGAAAGGGGATCCACCATCCGTTGATCTTGACCCCGTCCGAAGCGGTGATGGTAAGGTCTTCAAAAGACAACCCGGCGTCCGAAGGGGTCGCGACGATCTCCTTTTCGGGGAAAAAGATAAAGCTTTTTTCCATACGGCAACCGCTCAACAGGAAAAGGGAGGAGAGGAGAAGCAGCCTGCGGGGGCGGAGGATTCCGATGGTCTTGGGATGTCGCATCGCTCCAAATAAAAAACCGGGCGGAGATCGCATCGCTTTTAAGAGTCTTTTCGGGAGCGGGGTTATCTCATTTCACCGTTTCCACGATCTTTTGGATGTCTTTCGGAAAGAGGACGATCTCGATCCGCCGGTTCCGCTGTCTCCCTTCCGGGGTGTCGTTCGAGGCGACCGGATGATACGCCGATCCTCCCACCGCCAACAGGTTTTCCGGCTCCACGCCCGATTCAACCAGAAATCTCACCACCTGGGTGGCCCGTGAAGTGGAAAGTTCCCAGTTGCTTGCGAAGAGATCCTTCAGCTTGGCGCCGATCGGGACATTGTCGGTGTGCCCTTCAATCCGGATGGTGTTTTCCTTCACCCCTTTCAAGATATCGCTCACCTTCTTGAGGACCTCTTTCCCTCCCCCGGTGATCTGATCGCTGCCGGAGGCGAACAGGATTTTATCGACGATCTCGACCGAGAGCCGGTCTTTGAGTTGAGAGATTTTAACGCTCCCTTCGTTGATCTCTTTTTCAAGCTTGCCGATCAGGTCCTTATGAGCTTTTGTCGATTCCTGAAGCTCCCGCGCTTTCCGCGCCGCTTCCTCTTCCGTCGCCTTCAGCGCGACCTGAAGCTCCGAAAGCTCCCGATTCTTTTTTTCCAATTCCTCTTGCAGATTTGCGAGGGCCGACTGCTGCGACCGGTTCGCCTCCTCGAACTCCCCCTTCATCCGGACCAGTTCGCTTTTCAGCTCCATTTCGTTCTTGCTTCCCATATCCTTCGCCAGCGCCAGTTGTTGTTCCAGCACCGCGACCCGGTCGCTCAAACCCTTTTCTTTGATGGCGGCGGTTTCCTTCGCCTCCGCAAGCTCCCCCTCCAACGTTTCGACCCGCTTTTTGAGGTCGACGATATTTTTTTCCAACTCCGCCCCCTTGTTCTGCTCCTTCTGGAGCCGATCGGCGAGCGTCTGGCTTTCGGAGAGCTGAGCCTGGTAGCGCCCTTTGGTGACGCACCCTTCAATCATCAGAAAAACGAACAGGGAGAGAATGACGACCGATTTCGCGCTTGGAGCTGAATGCATACCTTCCTCCTCGTTTAGAAAACGTTTGATCAAATCAATGACCTCCTGGGAATGGTTTGAGGTGGAGCGAAAACCATATACGGCCATTTCAAAACTGTCTTTGGAGCGGTTTGGCGGAGCCTCCGCGTTCTTGCAGCCAGCGGGAGAGGGGAATCATCTGCCGCTCTTTGAACCGGGTCCCCAATTGGATCCATTCCAAGGTCTGGGCCAGCGCCCGCTCCGCGGCGGCGACTTTGTTGGCCGGCTCGTTGAAGAAAGCCTTGACCTCTTCATGCCATTGCGGTCTCCAGAGATGGCGCGTTCCCTGGATCATCCGTTGCGCCCCGACGCTTCCCCCCTTTTCTTTAAGCTGGGGCCACCGCTCTTTGATGAAGCTCCACGTCTCTTCTTGCGCGGCCGGATTGGCCAAGAGATACCGGACCGGCTTCCAGACATCTTGCGAGCGGACTTCATCCGAGAGGGCGAACTCCAAAAGCTTCCGGGCGAGCGCCGGTTTGTTAAAGTCGGCCAGCGCCGTCAGATAGCGGTCCCGCTCTTCCGGCGTGGCGGCGGTCTGAAATCGCTTGATATAGCGGTCGAACCCGGCGCCGCCGTCGGTCCTCGCGCAGAGGCGGATCAGGGAGGTCGCCAGGGTCGGGTCGAGCGAGGCCGCTTTGGCGAGATAGCGGGTCTGGCGCCTCGGAAGCTCCGCCAACACGTCGTCGTCTTGCGCCAAGGCCCCCATCGCCCAGAGGGCGGCGGCGCGGGCGAGGCGCTTTTCGTCGTCCTCGTCCGGCGCGGGGTCCCATCCCAGATCTTTCCAGACCGGGTCGATCAGCTCTTTCACCAGCGCGGCGAACTTCGGCCGGTCCTTCTGAAGGATCAATTGATTGGAAAGGGTCTCGAGGTAAGCGGCGAGCGCTTCGACGACGACGCGCGTCGGGTCCCCTTTGAAACGGGCAAGCGTGTCGGCGAAGTAGGAAATGGAGAGATCGCCGCTGAGGCAGAGCGCCCAGAGGTGGTTCAAGAAGCCGATCCGCTCCGATGGGGAAAGCTCCGTCGCGGCGACCGACTGGAGGGCGTTCCGGAGCGGGAGATTGTAGTCGGTCCGGAGAAACCCGTTCTCTTCCGCGTTTCCGTAAACCCACTGAACCGCCCCCTCTCCCGGGAGGCGCAGGGCCGTCCGCTCCGTTTTGAGGAGCGCGTGATGAAGA
>DATDON010000250.1:0-2947 GCA_035293225.1 Candidatus Manganitrophaceae bacterium | reverse complement strand
GGGAAGGCTTCTGCGACCGGGTGACCGATCGATTGAAGGAGGCGCTCGAATGGATCGCCGACGCGAAACGGAAAGGATCGCCTCTCTCGGTCGGCCTGGTCGGGAACGCCGGGGCGGTCTATCCCGAATTGGTCCGGCTCGGCGCCATTCCCGACATCGTGACCGATCAGACGCCGGCGCATGATCTCCTTTCTTATGTTCCGGCCGGGAATCTTGCCGAGTTGGACCTCCTTCGCGAGAAAGACCCCGCCGCCTATCGCCGCCGGTCGCTTGAGACCATCTCCCATCACGCCTCCGCCATCTTGCGGATGCAGGCGGAAGGGGCGGTCTGCTTCGACTACGGCAACAATCTCCGCGCCCAGGCGGCGCTCGCCGGGGTCGATATCAAAGGTCCGGAGGGCGCGTTCAAATATCCCGGCTTCGTCCCTGCCTATATCCGTCCCCTCTTCTGCGAGGGAAAAGGGCCGTTCCGTTGGGCCGCCCTCTCCGGCGATCCAAAGGATATTTACCGGCTCGACCGGGCGCTGTTGAAGACCTTTCCAAAAGAGCGGGCCCTGGCGCGATGGGTCCGGCTGGCCCAAGAGAAAATCCCTTTCACCGGCCTTCCGGCGCGGATCTGCTGGCTCGGCTATGGAGATCGCGCCCGGTTCGGCAAGGTGATCAACGATCTCGTTCGGAAGGGGGAGGTCTCCACGCCGGTCGTCATCGGCCGGGACCATCTCGATTGCGGGTCGGTCGCCTCCCCCTATCGGGAGACCGAAGGGATGGCCGACGGCTCCGACGCCATCGCCGACTGGCCCCTTTTGAATTTCGCTCTGAACGCCGTCGCCGGCGCGTCGTGGGTCTCCTTCCACCACGGCGGGGGGGTCGGGATCGGGAATTCGCTCCACGCCGGGACGGTGATCGTCGCCGACGGGACCCGCGCGAGGGAAAGACGGCTGGAGCGGGTCCTCACCGTCGATCCGGGGATCGGCGTCGCAAGACATGTCGACGCGGGATATGAATCGGCGCGCGAGACGGCGCGGAAGAAGAAGGTCAAGATTCCAAACTGATTTTGATTATCCGCGCAATAACAGAAACGATGAAATACAACCCTGAAATTCATCACCGCCGTTCTATCCGGTTGAAGGAATATGATTATTCTTCGGAAGGGGCCTATTTCGTGACGATTTGCGCATATAAGAAAGAGATGTATTTTAACGACCGGCAATCGGCGGAAATTATTCAGCAGGGATGGAACACGCTTCCTGATCGTTATCCGACAGTACGAATTGATGGATTCGTTATTATGCCAAATCATGTCCACGGGATTATCTTGATTGCCAGCGACGCGCCGAACGAGGTAGGGGCAATTCATGAATTGCCCCTACGAAGGGATCGAAAAGATCGACGGCTGATGACATTATCCAAGGTCGTCGGGTATTTCAAGATGAACACATCCAAGCAGATCAACAAAATTCTCCAGAGACCCGGTTGTCCTATCTGGCAGCGCAATTACTACGAACATGTTATTCGCAATGAGGACGAATTAACCCGCGTCCGCCAATACATCCATGACAACCCGCTGAACTGGGAAACCGACGAAGAGAATCCCAATCGTCGCAGGGGCGATTCATGAATCGCCCCTGCGATCTGGCGATTGTCAACTGCGGCGAGCTGCTGACCCTGGCGGGGGCGAGCGACCGGCCGAAGCGCCGATCGGCATTATCCGATCTCGATCTGATCCGGAACGGCGCCGTCGGCGTCTCCCAAGGAAAGATCGCCTGGGTCGGAAGCCAGAAAGAATATCGCCGCCTGGGACGGGCGCGGCGGGAGATCGACGCGGAGGGGAGGGTGGTTCTCCCAGGTTTTGTCGATCCCCATACCCACGCCGTCTTCGCGGGGAGCCGGGAAGGGGAATGGGCTCAGAAGATGGCGGGGGTTCCTTATCTGGAGATTCTCAAAAAAGGGGGAGGAATCCTCAGCACGGTGGAGGCGACCCGGAAAGCTTCTTTAAAATCGCTCTATGACGCCGCCGAAGGTTATTTAAGGAAGATGCTCTCCTACGGGACGACGACGGTGGAGATTAAAAGCGGCTATGGGTTGAATCTTGAAAATGAGCTGAAGATATTAAAGGTCATCCGAAAGCTGAAAAAGAGTCTCCCCCTCGACATCGTCCCGACCTTCATGGGGGCCCACGCCATCCCAAAAGAGTATCTAGACCGTCCCGAGGAGTACGTCGACCAGGTCATTCAGATACTCCCAAAAGTTCGGTCTTATGCCGAGTTTTGCGATGTCTTTTGCGAGGAGGGGGCCTTCTCGGCCTCGCAAAGTCGGCGGATTTTGGAGGCGGCGCGGCGGGAGGGGTTTCGGATTAAAATGCACGCCGGGGAATTCTCGGATCAGGGAGGGGTCCGGCTTGCGGCCGAGTTCAAGGCGCTCTCCGTCGATCATCTTGATGTCATTCGGATGGAGGAGATGTCCCTTTTGGCTGAAAATGGCGTCATCGGGGTCCTTCTTCCGGGGGTTTCACACTTCCTCAAATCGGGGAAACATCCCCCCGCTCGGGCGCTGATCGAGGCAGGCGTTCCGATCGCGCTGGCGACCGATTTCAATCCCGGCTCTTCTCCCTGTCTCTCGATGCAGGAGATGGTTCACCTCGCGGTCCGTGATCTTCAATTTACGCCGGCGGAGGCGCTCTCGGCGGCGACGATCAACGCGGCCCACGCGGTGGGGATGGCGGATCGAGTCGGGAGCCTGGAGGTTGGAAAAGAGGCCGACCTGTTGATTCTTGATTTGGAGCGGTATGAGCAGGTTCCTTACTTTTTTGGGGTGAACCATGTGGGGAAGGTTTTGAAGAAGGGAAGGGTAGTTCATTCGGACGGGGAATAAAAATTTTATTTAGATTATTGGAATTATTGGAATGGGGCGCCGCCCCAAGCCCCGCCGCGGGGGTGTTTCGCCACAC
>DATDON010000249.1:0-3486 GCA_035293225.1 Candidatus Manganitrophaceae bacterium | reverse complement strand
TACAACTACCGGAGCCTGCGCGCGGAGCTGGCGGCGCGGGGGCGGAGGTTTCAAACGCGCTCCGATACCGAGGTTCTCATCCAAGGCTATGAGGAATACGGCCCCGACTTCATAAAATACTTGAATGGAATGTTCGCGTTTGCGATCTGGGACCAGAAAAAAAGGACGCTCCTTTTGGCGCGGGACCGGTTGGGTGAAAAACCGCTCTACTTCACAAGACATTCCGACGCGCTCTTTTTCGCGTCGGAGGCGAAGGCGCTTTTGGAGATACCGGGAGCGGAACGGGAGGTGAATTGGGGGGCGCTGGACGGGTATCTTTCCCTCCGTTACGTTCCGGGCCCAGAGACCCTGTTCAAAAATATCTATAAGCTTTTGCCGGGCCACACGCTCCTCTTTCAAGAAGGGGAGGCGAAGGAGCGGAGCTATTGGGACCTGGAGTTTCGGGAGGAAGAGGAATGGAAAGAGGACCCGCTCGAAATCTTTCAATCCCTTCTGAGGGGATCGGTCCGAATGCGACTGATGAGCGAAGTTCCCCTGGGAGTGTTTCTTTCCGGCGGGCTCGACTCCAGCGCCATCGTCGCCGAGATGTCGGCGATCAGGGACGAAGGGGCGTTGGAGCGGATACAGACGTTTTCCATCGGCTATGGCGATCCCAAGACCGACGAATTCCGCTACGCCAGATTGGTCGCAAGGCGCTTTGGAACCGACCACCACGAGTTTCTATTGGAAGCGAAGGCCTTTCAAGATTTTATCCCCAAAATGGTTTGGAGTCTGGATGAGCCGCTGGCCGATCCTTCTTGCGTCCCCCTCTTTTTTATCTCCCGATACGCCGGAAATCATGCGACGGTCGTTCTGTCGGGCGAAGGGGCGGACGAAATTCTGGGGGGGTACGGTCTTTATCAAAAAATGCGATGGATCGACCGGATACAGAAGTGGTCTCCCCCTTGGATGATCGCCCGGCTCGCCCGTCTTCTCTCGATTTCACGGGGGGCGCGGGGCCGGAAATATGCGGAGTGGATCGGACGGCCGCTGGAAGAGCGCTACTGGGGGGTCTCACGGGTCTTCACGGAAGAGGCGAAGCGCGAGCTGCTCTTGAGCGCGCCGAAGGGGGCTGAACCTCGACCCGTTTCAAAGCGCATTCAGGAGTATTACCGGAAGACGGCCGGGTTGGACCCCCTCAATCGGATGCTTTATCTCGATACCAAGGTGTGGCTGCCCGACCAGATTCTGCTCAAGGCCGATAAGATGACGATGGCCAACTCCCAGGAGCTGCGGGTTCCGTTTTTGGATCACAATCTGGTCGAGTTCGCGGCGACCCTGCCGATCCGGCTGAAACGATCTGGGGCTGTCGGCAAGCGGTTGCTTCGTCAGGCGATGAAAGACCGTCTTCCCCCGATCATTTTAAAGCGTCCGAAAAAGGGGTTTCCGATTCCGGCGGCGTGGTTTCAAAAAGAGGTGGTTCCGGCGGCGCGGGAGCTTTTGACGGCCCCCGGTTCGTTGGCGGGAGAGGTGATGAAAAAAGAAAAAGTGGCGGAGATGCTCCAAAATGAAATCGCGCGCCCCTATTCTCATCATAAGGAGATCTGGACCTTGCTGATTTTGGAGCAGTGGTATCGCGTTTTTATCTCACGGAAAAGGAGTTGATCGATGAAAAAAGAGAGCCCCCCGGCGTTCGATCTCGCCAAAGGGGCCGGCGCGCCCCTCCTCGACGACGCCGTTCATCCGCTGATGTCGCTTTGCCTTAAAGGTCTGGAGCGGATGTGGGCGCCGCGCGAACGGCTTTTTTGTTTTACCTTCCGGGACGGTCGAAACGGTCCGGCGCCGGAGGGGCTCTCGGCGCGGTATACCGCCATCGCGCTCCTCGGGCTTCATCGCGCCGCGGAGCGGGGATGGCCGTCCCGATTGGACCGGGAGGCAATTTTGAACGGCGTGATCGGGTCGATCCCGTCGGTCCGGAATATCGGAACCCTCGGTTTGATTCTTTGGGCCTCTTCCCGCGTCGCCCGACGCGTCGACGCGCGTGTTATGGCAGCGATCGCCTCTTATGGGCCCTTTTATCGAGAAAAAGGAGGTCGGGTTTACGCCACGACGGAGCTGGCTTGGCTGCTGATCGGCCTCCTCGAGGCGGGCGCGGCGGCCTCCCTCCGGGAAAAGGCCGAATTGATGGAGTTGGCGCAAGGGGCCTATCGCTTGCTCAAGGGAAATTTCAATCCAAAGACCGGGCTGTTCGCCTTTTCAAATCAGCCCCCGTTCCGCAGCCGCCTCGGTTTTTTTGACGGGCAGGTCTACGGGATGTACGCCTTTTCGGAATATGCGGGCGCGTTCGGAGACGGAGAGGCGTTGGAAAACGCCGTCCGGCTCGCGCGGGCCGTCACCCGCTTGCAGGGAGAAAGGGGGGAGTGGGCCTGGCATTACAACAAGGAGCGCGGGAGCGTCGTGGAGCGCTATCCGGTCTATTCCGTCCATCAGCATGGGATGGCGCCGATGGCGCTCAAAAAGCTGTCGGAGGTTTCGGGAGAAGATTTCAGCCGGGAGATTGATAAAGGCTTGAAATGGATTTTCGGAGAAAATCCATTGGGGTTTCACTTCGCCGACCCGGAGCGCGGGTTGATCTGGAGATCGATGAAGCGCCGTTTTCCGGCCGAAAAGGGGATTTACCTCAAGAAGCTCTTCAGCCTGGCCGGCGCGTCCGAGGGGGGGCGATATCCGGAGGATCCCGCCTTTTTAAGGATTGACCGGGAGTGCCGGCCGTATGAATTGGGTTGGCTTCTTTTCGCTTTTTCGGATCTTCCTCCGAAAAGGGGAGAGGCGGAGGAGCCGCCGATCCGGCCTCTCCCCGCTCCGCCGACCGATTCATCGATCCCCATTTTCAGTAAAAGGGACCGGGCGCGTCTCTTTCTCAAAAGGATGCTCCATCGCGCCGTCAAGTATGTCGTTCGCCTCTTTTACCCCCTTTATCTCTTTTTCGATCTGTTTCGGCGCAAGGACGCGGTCCGAATCTTGATGTATCACAAGGTTTCCGATCTTCCTCCCGAAAGGGAGGTTCCGTACTGTAATGTGTCGGTCTCCGCTTTTGAGGCGCAGATGAGACGATTGGCCGAAAAAAAAATCGAAGTTCTTTCGTTGGAAGAGACGCTTCATTGGCTGAGAGGGGGCCGGTCCCCGGGAAGGGGGAAGAAAGTGGTCCTCACATTTGATGACGGCTTTCAAGACAATTACTTCCACGCTTATCCGATTTTGAAGAGATATCGGTTCAAGGGGGCTTTTTTCGTGATCGCCGGCTTCATCGGAAAAGAGAGATTTTTTGACCATCTCCAATGGGATCGGCCGGCCCTGGCCGATCGGCAAGCCCATCCGGAGCGTTGGCGCCCGATGACCTGGGAAATGCTCCGGGAGATGCAGGAGGATGGGATGTCGATCGGCTCCCATACCTTGTCCCATCGCTCCCTGGGGGCCTTGAGCCGGGAGGAGACATGGGAGGAGGTC
>DATDON010000248.1:0-2646 GCA_035293225.1 Candidatus Manganitrophaceae bacterium | reverse complement strand
CTTTCCCCGCGATCTCTTCGATGGAAACCTTCTCGCAGTAAAGCCGGCCGTTCTTATATCGAAAATCATGCATGGAACGATCCTTTTTTCCGATCTATTCTATAGCAAACATATTGAAGAACCCCCCGGCAAGCTGGGGAGAATGTGCGGCGATCAAACGATGCGCAAAGCGCTTCAAATCACATCGCGAGTATTGCGAGCCATGCGACGCGCCATGCGTGTTCAATTAAATTTTGTCACGCCTATTGTAGGGGCAATGCATGAATTGCCCTTACCCCTCATTAATCGCCGACCTCGAAAGCGAGAAGCGCCGGATCAACGGCTTGCTGAAAAGATTTTTTTAAGTTCATAAATTTCAAATTGGCGGCCGCCGCGGTTTTTTTAAGAAAGTCCGGATCGGCCAAGGCGGAAAGCGCGGCGGGGGTGGCGTGTTGGAGATGCTCGAAATTGAGAATAATATCGATCTTCGCCCGCCGGGTCGCCTGGATCACCCGTTTTTTCAGCTCCATGGCGCTCAGGCGATCGAGCGTCCCTTCCAGGTTGACCCGCAGCTCCCTCAAGGTTTCTCCGCGATAGGCTTTGACGTGGAGAAACCGGTCGATCTGGCCGGTGACCTCTTGAACTTTCTCTTTCAGCGAGTACACGGCGTTCGGAATCAAGTTTTCGGTCTCATAAGACGGAAGCTTCGCCTGAAGATTCTGGATCACCCTCGAAATGGGAGAGAGGCTCCCTTTGGGGGCGGTCCGCTTGACGAGGCTTCGGAACGCCAGGTTCATCACATACCGCGCCGCAATCCGCTGCCGGGTATAAAAGAGCCGCCGCAGAATCGAATCGTGGGAGAAGAACCGGTGGTTGGCCCAGAAGAACCCCTCCTGAAGCGCCTCCGGCGACATCCGCTTCGGCTTGTAGACGACATGCTTCCCGTCGTAATGTTCCCAATTGAAATCGGTGATTCGCCCCTCCCTCTTCATCCGGTCGAAAAGGGGGGTCCCCGGAAGAGGGGTCAGGATATTGAAATAGGCCAGCTCCATGTTGTTTTGGATCAGGAACTCGACCGTCTTTTCAAAAACCGTTTCATCGTCATGATCGAACCCGAAAATCACCCCCGGATTGAGCATAACCCCATGATCGTGGAAGCATTTGATCTGTCGCTCGTATTCCTCCACCCGGTTGAACGGCTTATTCGTCTCGTCGATGCTCTCTTCGAAGATCGATTCCATACCGACGAACATCGAGACGCATCCCGATTCGGCGGCGAGCTTCACCATGTCGGGCTCATCCCCCAAAAAGAGGGTGCACTGCGCCCCCCATTTGATCTCCAGGGCCTTCAGCGCGGTCCAGAGCTCTTTGCAATAGGACCGGTTCGAATTGTGAAGGTCATCGACAAAGGCAAAGATGGTTCCAGCTTCAATGCCGGCGAAAAATCGGATCGACGTCTTGAATCGTTGAAAGATCGGCCCCTTGAGCATTTTGTCCACGATCTTGCTCCGCCGCCACTCCTTCACCCGTTGGATTTCGGCGCAGACCTCCGCGACCGGCCTCCGGCGGGTGGTCTTCCCGTTAAAAGGGGAAACGGAGCAGAACTCGCATTCAAAATGGCAGCCGCGCGTCGTCATCACACACTGGCCGGTCATATAGGCGTCCTGCTTGAGGAGATCGAGCCGCGGGAAATGATAATTCTCCATCGAGGGGAACTGTTCCATCCGGTAAAATTTTTCCATATGACCTTCTTCAAGATCTTGAAGGAGTTTCGGCCAGAGATCCTCCGCCTCGCCGATGACGACCGAGTCGGCGTACTGGATCGCCTCCTCCGGCATGTAGCTCGGATGAACCCCGCCGAGAACCACCTTCACCCCTTTGGCGCGAAAACGCTTGGCGATCTCGTAAGCCCGCGGCGCGTAGCAGGTCATCGCGGAAATTCCGATGAGATCGACTTTCACGTCGTAATCGACCCGATCGACGCTTTCGTCCAATATCTCTATCTCCCAGTGGGGAGGGGTGACGGCGGCGAGGCTGGGAAGACTCAGCTTTGGAAACCAAAGCCGCCGGCGTTCTTTTTCAGCCATGCGATAGACGTTGTTTTCCGGATAGGGCTCGATGAAGAGCAACTTTTTTCGCCGCTTGGAAACCGATTTTTTACCTGCCGCATTACCCAATTGAACCAGTTGCATAGCGCCTCCTTATGAATAGCGTAGGGGCAGGCCCCTGTGACCTCCTGGAAATGGTTGGAGGTAGAACGCAAACCGTGCCGCCCTTGGCGGTGTTTCGATTATGGGTTGGTGGTCGTTTCGAGGCCGTTGAGCCTATTTTCCGGAGTCTCTTGGCCGGGCTTTTCATCCGGCGCAATCGGTTCTCCTTTTCTACCACAACCCGACACAAATATAAAGAGCAAAAAGAAAGAGAGACAATAGAACAGTGTTTTTGCCCGCACGGAAGCCCCTCTTACTTCCAATTTTTCTTAATCTTCCGGATCTCCGCCTCGATCGACCGTTTGGAGGTCCCCCCGATCCCCTCTTTTCTCCGAATCGACCCGGCGAGGGAGAGCCGATCGAAGACGTCTTCTTCAAACAAGGGGGAGAAGCGCCGCATCTCGGACAAGGGCCACGCTTCCAGCGGTTTTCGCTCTTCCAACCCCCGCCTCACCAT
>DATDON010000247.1:0-2874 GCA_035293225.1 Candidatus Manganitrophaceae bacterium | reverse complement strand
CCGGACGCAATGCGTAAAATGAACGACTCAAGAACAACAAACTCTAAAGAAAATCTTTATCGATGTTTACATGGTTGCGACGGGAAAATCAAGCGATTTTTATGAATGCCGTCGCGAGGTGGATATGATGGAAAGGGATGGAAGCGATCCCCCGCGGGCACGGACAGGGCGAATCGAAGGCGCTACCACTCGTTGTAAGAGACATCGTTCGTACCGATGATGTTGCTTCCGGAGTGGACGTCAAAAATACCCGATTCCTCCCCCTCGGCGGCGTAAATCTCCACCCACGTCTCCGAAGAATTGGTAAAAGGATCGACCGGAATGGCGCGAACATATCCTTTTTCGACCAGGTCGGAGAGGGCGGAAGGGTACTGCCCCTGGTCGGCGCGGTATTGGTCGATCACATCCCGCATGACATAGAGGTCTTTTTTGAGCGCCGCCTCCCGCGCCTTGATCGTGGCGACCCGGTAAGAAGGCTCGGCGAGCGTGACCAGAATACCGATGATCGTCACGACCACCATCAATTCAAGAAGGGTAAAACCTTTGGCGTTGAATATCCTCATTCTTTCCATCCTAATCGGCCCGGATCACCACCGGAAGGAACTCCTCCTCCGTGGAAACTTTTGAAGAAAGCTCTCCCGCGGCCCTTCGCGCTTCTGAGTCCGACCGAAACGGCCCCACCCGGACGCGGTGAAAGACCTGGGTGTTGGTTTCATACGTCTCAAGATAGACTTTGTTTTGGAATCGGCTCACTTTTTCCTTCATCCGAAGCGCGTTCTCTTTCAAATGGTAAGCCCCGATCTGGACGACATACCCCTCCGCTTCGGGGAGGGTCCGCTTTGAAATAACGCTCATTCCGATCACTTCGATTTCCACCTCGGCGGTCCCTTCCTCCACGACGTCGAGCGCCTTGGCGGCGCCGAACGAGAGATCGAGAATACGCTCTCCGACGAACGGCCCCCGGTCGTTGACCTTGACCTCGACGCTCTTCCCGCTCCCGCGGCGGGTCACGCGAAGGAGCGTTCCCAGGGGAAAGGTCTTATGCGCCGCGGAAAGTCCGAACATATTGTAAATCTCTCCGCTGCTGGTCGGTCTCCCATGAAAATCTCTCCCGTACCATGAGGCGAGCCCCGTTTCACGATAACCGATAATGTAATCCCTCTTCTGGGGAGGCGAGGCGCATCCGTTCAAAACGAACAGAGAAAAACCGAAACAAAAGAGGAAAACAAGAGGATTGTGAGAAAGATTTCTTACCATGATTTATACGCGGTGTGACGCTCAATCCCTTTGCCGGACGACGTCATGATGAATTCCGACAAGGATTAATCCCGAATTTTAATCACCTTCATTTTGCACGATCGACAAAAAAGGAGAGGGGTCAGCGGCTCCGAGCAAACGGGGCAAAATTCTTTTCGCCTCTCCGCGGCGCGCCTCGAACCCCATCTTCGCTCCGTCCGCCGCCGCTCGTCTTGCCGGCGGTCAATGGTCTCGTCTCTCCGTTGTCGAGAGCGTTTTTTCTGAGTTTCCATCGCTTCCATCGATTTCTCCTTGACCTAAAGGAAATGGTTTTGACCTTCTGGGAATGGTTTTCGGTAGAACGAAACCCAGAGGTAGAAACGAAAACCATCACATGCAGTGTATCATCCGGGTGGTAACGCGCCTCCAAGACCATGCCCTCCGGGAAATGGTTTGAGGTAGAGCGAAAACCATGCCCTCCGGGAAATGGTTTGAGGTAGAGCGAAAACCATTACGCCATGAGGAGGGCGATCAATCCGCAAATCAGGCTGACAAACATCAACCGGACCGACGTCCGGTGGAGATGATCGAAATCGACGGCCGGAGGGGCGGCCTGCGCCCCGGCGCCCTTCGAAGCCTGGTAGGCCGCCCAACTGCGCAACTGGGGCGAAATGACCAGGGCGGAATAGACGCCGGCCGCCGCCATCACGAGGATCGCGATGTACCGGGTGAGGTTCCACGGCGTCAGGTTTTCCCAGGTCCGGTACTTGATGATTCCGGTCGCCGCCAACGCGGCGACGCAAAAGAGGATGACCTTGTCGAATTTCCAGAGGATCTCTCCCATCAATTGTCCGGCCGCTTGCCGGGAGGCGCTTTTCCGAAATAGGGTCGGAGCGATGATAAAACCGATCATGACGATGCCGCCGACCCAAACCGACAGCGCCAACAGGTGAATAAACTGCACCCCCATGAAATAAAAATTCGGAATCGGCGTTTCCATTCAACGCGCCCTCGCCTATTTTATTGAGACCAGACCCCCCGGCGACCTTCCATCGCCGCCTCTTCCGCCCTCTTGAAGGAGAAAAAATATTTGGATTGAGGCGAAGGCCGGTAGCGCTTGGCAAGGCCCTTCTCCAAAATTTTCTCGTTGACGAACACCTCTCCCACGAAGACATAGGCCAAGACCCGGCCAAACCGGTCGCTTCGCTCCCGGGACTCCACCTCCAAACGGATCTTTTTTCCTTCCACCAATTCCCGGTTCAACGCCGCCGCCTCTTCGGCGAAGGGTTGCGGATCGTAAATCCATCGTTCCCCCGCCCTTCTGCGCCGCTCGGGGGAGTCGATGCCGAGGTAACGGACCAACGTGCCGTCTGAAAGGCGCGTCGTATCCCCGTCGATCACCTCCTTCGCAAAAACCTCATACGACTCGGTCTCTCCGAAAACGAGGGAGGGAGCGCCGAAGGTAAGGCTTAAAAGAAGCCCTCCGAGGATCGCGCCGGAGAAGACGCCGAAGTTTGATCGATTAAAAAGGTGGAATAAAGAGAGAGGAAAAAACCGAAAAGCGAAGGAGGAAACCCTTTTACCCCGTGGGGAAAATATAAAGCCCGTTTTTGCGCGACTCGGCCCTTTGAGGGAGCC
>DATDON010000246.1:0-2915 GCA_035293225.1 Candidatus Manganitrophaceae bacterium | reverse complement strand
CCGAAGATCTTCTCGATCGACCTGACCACCCTCGACGAAGTCGACTCTCTCCAAAAACCAAAAGGGGTCATCAAAGAGGCGCAGGAGCTGGCCGCCAAAGCCTACGGCGCCGACCGCTCGTTTTTCCTGCTCAACGGGACTACCGGCGGAAACCACGCCATGATTCTGGCGACCTGCAGCCCGCAAGATAAAGTCCTCGTCGCCCGAAACGCCCACAAGTCGGTTCTGGCGGGGCTGATCTTCTCCGGCGCGCAGCCGATTTTCTTCTCCCCCGCCGTCGATGAAAATTTAAAGATGATGCTGAACGTCACCTTTGAGGCGACGCGGGCCGCCATCGACGCGAACCCCCAGGCGAAAGTGCTCTTTCTGACCAGCCCGAACTATTACGGGATTTGCGCCGATCTGGAACGGATTATCCCCTACGCGCATGAGAAAGGGCTGGTGGTCCTGGTCGATGAGGCGCACGGCCCGCATTTGAAGTTCCATCCCGATCTCCCGGTTTCCGCCATCGAGGCCGGCGCCGATCTGGCGGTGCAGAGCACGCACAAAATCATCGGCGGGATGACGCAAGCTTCCATGCTGCACGCGAAATCGGCGCGGGTCGACATGACGACGCTGGCGACGGTTCTCCGGTTTGTCCAGAGCACCAGCCCCTCCTATATCCTGATGGCTTCCCTCGACCTCGCCCGCATGCAGATGGCGACCGAAGGTCAAAAATTGCTCGATAAAGCGATCAAGCTCGCCGCGGAGGCGAGGGGTAAGATCAATCGGATCCCGGGGCTTTTCTGTTTCGACAAGCAGATGGTGAGCAATCCCCTTTTCGCCCAGATGGGGGATTTTGATGTGACGAAGCTGACGATCACCGTGAAGGATTTGGGCCTGACCGGCTACCAAGCCTCGCAGATATTGAACAATCGATACCACATTCAGGTCGAGATGGCCGATCCGCTGAATGTGCTGGTGATCGTCAGCATCGGCGACCGGCGGGACGACCTGAATCGTCTGGTAGACGCGCTTCGGGAGATGTCGAAAGAGTATCACGGCAAGAGCGGCCCGACCGGCTGGCTTGCCGAGGTCGGCCTTCCCCCCTTCGGGGAAAGCACCGGCATTACGCCGCGAGAGGCTTTCTTCAAAGATTATCGCTATATTTCGCTGGATGACGCCTGCGGAGAGATCAGCTCCGAGATCGTCACCGTCTACCCTCCTGGGATCCCCCTTCTGATTCCCGGAGAAATCGTCACCCAAGAGGTCCTCGACTATATCCGCAAGATGGATAAGCTCGGCGCCACCGTCGACGGCCTCAACGCCACCAATGGCGCCATCGCGGTGGTGAAGCAATAGTCATGGACCCCCAAAAAGTCTGTTAAAACCTTTTTTTTCTAAACGATTCGGGCGTAGCAGTTCAGCCGCGAGGGCCACAGCCCAGCTTTGGCTGGAACGAAATATTAAGTTTTTTTAATCGGTTCGGTGAACCGGCTCAAGCCGATTGCCGAAAGGATCTTCGAAGGTGAGCGCTTCATCTCCGGGGCCGATTTCCGGAAATAACGGAGGTCCATCTATGAAATCGATATTTCCGCCCGCCTCGCGAATGATGGCGCTGAGCCGCCGCTTGCGGAATGCTAGACATGGGGAAAGTGTGGATTCCAGGCCACTTCCCATAAGAAACCATCCGGGTCGGCGAAGTAGCCCGAATACCCTCCCCACTCCGCCCGCCGGCCTGTTTTGACGATACGTCCGCCCGACGCCGCGACCTCATCGAGAAGTTGATCGACCTCCATCTCCGACCGAACGTTATGCGCCAGCGTGAAGCCGGCAAAGCCGGAGCCTCCTCTTGCGACACCCGCGTCGGCCGCAAGCAGGTCGCTCGGATACAAGGCGAGCCAGGTTTTGCCGAGCTCAAAGAAAGAGATCGTGGGCGGCGACGATAAACGGGGAAGACGAAGGACCACTTCGTAGAAGCGAGTCGCTCGCTCAAGATTAGAAACGCCAAGCGTAACGAAGCTAAGGCGGGGCTCCATAATGGGTCTCCTATCGGATTTTGAGGGCCCGGGCCGCCGGCGCGACGCCGGCGACACGGGCTCGGATTTTTTCGAAGGCGGTTTCCCGGCTCGCGGAGGTGTCGTCTCCGAACGGGCGGAGCGCGGCGTCATTTAAAGGGTCGAGTTCCTTTTGCGAAATGCGTCCGCCTTTGAACGCGTTTATTCCGTCGATCAGCGCCCGCGGCCTCGGAATGCCGCCAATCGGTTCAGTCGGTATCGGCATATTCAAAACCTCCTTGTTAAATTGAGAGGTAATGTCAAGACAGCGTCGCCCATTCCTCTCGGATATTACCACCTTTCTAAGACGGCGATCAAAGGTAAAGATCCGGGCTCTTTAAAAGTTTTTATTTATTTTTATTCCTTCGAGAGGAAAGTTACTTTCGATCCGCTGTCGTTTCCTTCGAGGAGGATTTCCGATCGGTCGCCGGTATTTTCCAGAAGGAGGCGGTAGGTCAGCCGGTCGCGCGTGTAATTCTTAATCCGGAGCTCCTTTGTGAGTTTTGCCGCCTCTTCGGATACCACCGGCGCCTCGGGCCACTGGTTGTTCTCCACGAAATAAAGGATCATGACCGTGTGTAAGTTCATCATGTCGGACCGGGTCTTGGCAAAAAAAGTGTTCTCAATGAGTCGTCTTGCCACGTAGAGTCCGTCGAGATGATGTTGTATTTCCAGGATTCGATCAGGCTGGTCTGCGTTCTCCTCCAAAATACGACGGAAGAGCGATTCCGCCCGGCTGATATTGCGATTTAAGCCCGCATGGTCTGATTCTCCCTTTCCGAATTGCAACATCCAGTGATTCGCTTCAAACAGCGGGAGGCCGAATTTCAATTCATCGGCGGCGACGCTCGCCCATTGTCTTGCTTCGGGGGAGGGGCG
>DATDON010000245.1:0-4280 GCA_035293225.1 Candidatus Manganitrophaceae bacterium | reverse complement strand
GCGAACCGCTCTCCCATCCCGCGGGTGTGGTTGTTCGTGCTTGCGAGTTCGGCGATCTGTCTGCGGCGATTGAAAAGGGTGGTGACATATCCCTGCTTCGTCGCCGTCTCGATGGTCTGATCGATGAACCGCTTGACGCCGTGATAAAACGCGAAATAGCGGTCGATATACCGCTTCGCCTCGATCTGCGACACGCCGAGGCCGGACGAAAGGCCGAAGGGGCTGACGCCGTAGACGATCCCGAAGTTGACCGTCTTCGCCGCGCGCCGCATCTCCTGGGTGATCGCCTCCTTCGGAAGACCGAAGAGCTGGACCGCCGTTCGGGTATGGACATCTTCGCCGGTCCGGAACGATTCGATCAGCTCCGGGTCGTCCGACATGTGGGCGAGGATTCTCAGCTCGATCTGATTGTAGTCGGCGGAGAGGAGGAGACGGCCCGGCTCGGCGATGAAGGCCTGACGGATTCTTTGTCCGATCTCCCCCCGGATCGGGATATTCTGGAGGTTCGGCTCCTTGGACGAAAGACGGCCGGTGGCGGTGACCGTCTGGTTGAGCTGGGTGTGAATCCGTCCCGTCTCCGGATGGACCAGCTTCGGCAGGGCGTCGACATAGGTCGATTTTATTTTCACCAATTGGCGGCTGTTGAGGATCTCCGCCGGCAACTCGTGTTGAACCGCCAGTTGGGTCAGGACATCTTCGTCGGTGGAGTATCCCGTTTTGGTCTTTCGGATCGGGGTGAGGCCGAGCTTCACGAAAAGGATCTCCGCCAACTGCTTCGGCGAGTTGATGTTAAACTCCACTCCGGCGAGGCGATAGATCCGGTCGGTCAGGTCGGCGAGGTTGTTCTCCATCTCCTTCGACATCGCTTCGAGTAAGGCGACGTCGATCTTCACGCCGTTGCGCTCCACCTCGGCCAAGACGGCGACCAACGGCATCTCCAAATCGGAAAAGAGCGAAGAGAGCGATTGCGCCTCCAGCAGCGGGGGAAGCGCCTCGGCCAATTGTAAGATCGCGTCGGCCCGCTGGCAGAGATAAGGGGCGACCCGGTCGGGGGAGGCCTCCGAAAGAGAGAGACCTTTCTCCGCGCCGGTCGCTTCCGACGGGGTGATCAGCCGCTCCTTCAGATATTCCAGGGCGACCGCTTCCAGCGAATGGTCGCGGCGGCCCGGGCTTAAAAGATAGGAAGCGATCATCGTGTCGAACATCGCCCCTTGCAAAGAAATCCCCCGCCGCTGAAAAACGATCATCTGGAATTTCAGGTCGTGCCCGTATTTGGCGATCGACTCCGACTCCAGGAGGTCCCGGAGCGCCGGCGGGATCGTCTTCCGGTCCGGGAGGGGAAGGAAAAAGGCCGTTCCCGGAGCGGGAGAGAGGGCGACCCCGACCCAATCGGCCCGCATCGGCTCGTCCGGGGTGGTTAAGAGCTCGATGGCGACCTTTTGGTTCTTTTCGATTTCGCGGAGAACCTCCCCCCATTCGGAGGAGGGGAGGAGACGATAGCCGTCGGCCAGTTTCGGCGGCGGGAGGGTGAACCCCTTCAAGAGATTTGAAAACTCCAACTCCTGGCAGAGCGGGACGAGACGGGAGAAGTCGGGGGGACGGGACTGGAATCGCTCCGGGTCGAAGTCGACCGGGCAGTCGGTTTCGATCAAGGCGAGGGAGCGGCTCAGCCGCGCCGTTTCCCGTTCCGCCTCCAGCGACTGCCGGAGCTTCGGCTTTTTCACCCGGTCGAGATGGGAGAGGAGGTTTTCGATCGTCCCGAACTCTCCGATGAGCTGGATCGCCGTCTTCTCGCCGATTCCGGAGACCCCCGGAATATTGTCGACCGAATCCCCCATCAGCCCCATAATCTCGACCACCTGGGGCGGCGCGACGCCGAATCGCTCCCGGACCTCCTTTTCGGTAAAGACCTTCTCTTTCAGGGTGTCGTAGACCGTCACACGGGGGGAGATCAACTGGAGCATATCCTTGTCGCCGGTGACGATCACCACCTCCAGCCCCTGCTCCGCCCCCTTTTTGGCGAGCGTTCCGATCAGGTCGTCGGCCTCATAACCGTCCCCCAGGATGACCGGAATTTCAAAGGCCTCCACCATCCGGTGAATATAAGGGATCTGGCGCGCCAGCGGATCGGGCATCGCCGGCCGGTGAACCTTATAATCTTCGTAGGCGGCGTGGCGAAAAGTCGGCCCCTTCGAATCGAAGGCAATCGCCAGGTAGTCTGGCTTTTTCTCCTTGATGATCTTCGAGAGCATCTGAGTAAAACCGTAAATGGCGTTGGTCGGCAGGCCGGACGAGGTCGAAAGCTCCCGGATGGCGAAGTAGGCCCGATAAATGTAGGAGCTGCCGTCGATAATATAGAATTTCTTTTGGGTCATTCTTGATCCCGCTTTCCGATGGTTTTCGCTCTACCTCAAACCATTTCCCGGAGGGCATGAAAAAACCTCCCCCATCTTACAACGGCAAGGAAAGGGTGTCAATTTTAACCCCGTCAATCATCCTTATCAGAAAGGCGTTTTCTACTTCTTTAGAATTAGCTAAACAGGATTAGACCCTACTGCTCCTTTTGCCTCATTGACTCTTTTTCATCGATTCCTTAGGATAGGGTTAAAAGGTTCGGCGGGACGTTGATGACGAAGGGCCTTCGCGGGTCGACCGGGAGGACCAAAACCAATGAGATGGGGAGGGGTCTTCCCGTAAACCGGAAGGTCCTTCGTTCGAGAGGAAGAGAAAAACAGAGGGACAGGTATTTTGTGGAGGATGAGATGGAAGGAAACCGATATCAAGCGAGAGAAGATCCGATTATATTTCGGGACGCCGTTCGGCCCGGTCTCATCGTCGGTCTGATCGGCGGGGTTCTAATGGGGCTCGTCTTGATGCTTTTTGCGTTTCGCCAGGGAGACGTCTTCAGACCGATGAAGCTGATCGCCGCTACGCTCCTGGGAGAAAACGCCCTCTCCGGGGCCGGGCTTCAACCGGGTCCGGTCCTGCTCGGCATGATCCTCCATTTTACGACCGCGATTTTCTTCGGAATCTTTTTCGCCTGGATCGGCGGTTATTTGACCCTGGGCGCCGCCATGGGATGGGGAGTCATCTTCGGATTATCCGTTTGGGTGATCATGCAGTACGGTCTTCTCCCGGTCATCAACCCGTTTCTCGCGGGCGCCCCGCCTCTCCCGTTCGCCATCGCTCACGTTATTTTCGGCTTGAGCTTGGGGACCTATCCCCGTTATTTTCCGCCCGCCCTTGAGATTCCCGAGGCTCGGCGAAAAGCGGCGTGAAGAACGGGAATCCCGCGGCAGGTCTCCAGAGGAACGCGACGGAAAGGGGCCCATGATCAAGGGGGTGATTTGCGATGTGGATGGAACCATTGTCGACAGCAATGATCAACACGCCAACGCCTGGCAGGAGGCCTTCAGGGAATTCGGGATCATTCTCCCGTGGGATAAAATCCGAGCGCAGATCGGAAAAGGACCGGACCAACTGATTCCGGAGTTCCTGACGCCGGAGCAGATTTCACGCTTCGGCGATCAAGTCGAAAAAAAGAAAGATCGAATCTATAAGAAAAAATATCTCGACCAGATCAAAGGGCTGCCGGGAGTCTATCCCTTTTTCAAAAAGCTTCATGAAGAGAAGAAGACCATCGTATTGGCGACCTCCGGGGGGGCGAATGAAATTCGATATTATACCCGCCTTTTGGGGGTGGAGAAATGGGTCCGGGATATCGTCTCCGCCGACGACGTGGCCCGTTCCAAACCGTATCCCGATATTTTTCATATCGTTCTCGACCGGTTTCAATTGAAGCCCTCCGAGGCGATCGTGATCGGCGACACCCCTTATGACGTTTTCGCCGCGAAAAAATTAGGCCTGGCGACGCTGGCCTTGCTCACCGGAGGGTTTTCGGATCAATCGCTTCGGGAAGCGGGCGCTTCGGAAGTTTACAGAGATCTCTCCGAGCTTCTCGAACGGTATGCGGATTCACGTTTGGGTTCGGGTTAAATCTACATGAAAAAGGAGGAATTTGTATGGCTCGCGGGTTAGAGGGTAGAAAGACATTTTTACCGTCGAGGACCACCATGCTGTTGACCGGTTTGACCATCGGTATTTTATTCGCCCCGCGCACCGGGCGAGGGACGCGCGCCTTGATCGTCCAAAAATACCAGCATTGGATAAACCAGATCAGCCGATGGTTCGACACGGTCGCCAAAAAGGTTCGTTACGAAGGCAATCGGATACAGGGGGTCGCCCATGAGATGAAGGAGACGCTCCTGCAGAAAGAGGGC
>DATDON010000244.1:0-5439 GCA_035293225.1 Candidatus Manganitrophaceae bacterium | reverse complement strand
AAAAAACAGACGCGCTTCTTCGCTGTTCTTTCTGCGGGAAGAGTCGGGATGAGGTCAAAAAACTGATCGCGGGCCCGACCGTCTACATTTGCGATGAGTGCGTCGATCTTTGCAACGACATCATCGCCGAGGAGTGGGAAGAAGAAAAGGAAGAGACCTCCTCCGCCCTTCCAAAACCGGTCGAGATTAAAAAAATCTTAGATCAGTTCGTCATCGGCCAAGACCGGGCCAAGAAGATCCTCGCCGTCGCCGTCCACAACCACTACAAACGGGTATCGACCAACGCTCAGGGCGACGACATCGAGCTTCAAAAAGGAAACATCCTGGTGATCGGGCCGACCGGCACCGGAAAAACCCTCCTGGCCCAAACGCTCGCGCGAATCCTCGATGTTCCCTTCACCATTGCCGACGCCACCACCCTCACCGAGGCGGGGTACGTCGGCGAAGATGTCGAAAATATCATCCTCAAGCTGCTGCAAGCCGCCGATTACGACGTCGAAAAGGCCGAAAAAGGGATCGTCTATATCGATGAGATCGACAAAATTTCAAGAAAGAGCGATTCTCCCTCCATCACGCGCGATGTGTCTGGAGAAGGGGTGCAACAGGCCCTCTTGAAGTTGGTGGAAGGGACCGTCGCCAATGTCCCCCCACAGGGAGGGAGAAAGCATCCCCATCAGGAGTTTATTCAGGTAGACACCACCAATATTCTCTTCATCTGCGGAGGCGCCTTTGTCGGGCTTGAAAACCTCGTGGAGCAGCGGATCAACAAAAAGACGATGGGGTTCGGCGCCGATGTCAAATCGAAGGGGGAGCGGAAGATCGGCGAGCTCCTCTCGATGATCCAGGCGGAAGACCTCATCAAATACGGCTTGATCCCGGAGTTTGTCGGCCGCCTGCCGGTGATCGCCCCCCTGGAAGATCTGGAAGAGACCGCCCTGGTCCGGATTCTGACCGAGCCGAAGAGCGCCTTGGTTAAACAATACGAAAAGCTTTTCTCCCTGGAGAAGGTGAAGTTGAAATTCACCGACAGCGCGCTTGCCGCGATCGCCAAGAAATCGTTCGCGCAAAAGACCGGCGCGCGCGGCCTCCGGTCGATCCTGGAAGAGGTGATGCTTGAGCTGATGTATGAGCTCCCCTCTCTCAAGAATGTGAAGGAGTGCGTCATCACCGAAGAGGTGATCAACGGCTCCGGAGAGCCGGTCCTCCTCTATGAGCGCGAAAAAGGGATCAAATCGGCCTGATCCGTAAATGTCAAAACACGTTCTTCGTTATTCGTTATTCGTTCATCGGTTTTTACGCGTAACGTTTAACGATTCACGTTTAACGAAGAGCGTTCCCCTGCTTCTTCTGGTCTTTTTCTTTTCCGGCTGCGCCTCTCGTCCCCCCTCCGATCACCCTTTTGTGATCGCCATCGACGCGACCCCCACTCAGCTCGACCCCCGCCTCGCGACCGACGCCTATTCCGAGCGGATCGATCATCTCCTCTTCAGCGGGCTCATCCGGCTTGACCCGGACGGACGGATCGTCCCCGAACTCTCCCACCGGTGGGGGGTGGAGGGGGGAACGATTTACACCTTTCATCTGAACCGATCGGTCCGCTTTCACGACGGGCGTCCGCTGACCTCTGAGGATGTCCGGTACACCTACGAAAGCATTCTCGATCCCGCGCTCGCCTCTCCCCACCGGAAGACGTATGACGTGATCGACCATATCGAAACCCCCGATCCCGCGGTGGTCCGTTTTGTCCTCACCAAACCTCACGCCCCGTTCCTCGCGACGCTGGCGCGCGGGGTGGTTCCGAAGCATTTGGCGGGGTCCCCCCGGTTTTCCTCTCATCCGGTCGGCTCGGGCCCCTTCTCTTTCGTCCGGAGCGAGCCGGATGAAGGGGTGGAATTGGCCGCCGATCCGCGCCATTTTCAAGGCGCGCCGAAGATCTCCCGTCTTCTGATCCGGGTCATTCCGGAAGAATCGGTCCGACTCTTGGAGGTGGAAAAAGGGAACATCGATCTCATCCAAAACGCTTTCCCTCCCGACGCGCTTCCGCGGCTGCGACGAAATCCCCGGCTCAAGGTCATTCAGGCCCCCGGCTCCACCTACACGTACCTCGGGTTTAATTTAAAAGATCCGATTCTCAGGAACAAAAAGGTGAGGCAGGCGATTGCGACGGCGGTCGACCGGGAGGAGATCACCGAACATCTTTTCAAAGGACTCGCCCGTCCCGCTTCCGGGCTCCTTCCTCCCGATCATTGGGCCGCCGCTCCGGTCGCGTCGTACCTCTACGATCCGGAACGGGCCAAGGAACTTCTCGACGAAGCGGGCTATCCGGATCCCCCCGGCTCTCCCCCGCGATTTAAGCTGATTCATAAGACCTCGCAAAATGAACCGGCCCGGCGCGTCGCGGAGGCGATACAATATCGATTGGACCGGGTCGGAATCGATGTGGAGATTCGCAGTTACGAATGGGGAACGTTCTACGCCGACATCAAGTCGGGAAATTTTCAGATGTTCACCCTTTCCTGGGTGGGGGTGAACGATCCGGATATTTATTACAATATTTTTCATTCGGAGAGCGTCCCCCCCAACGGCTCCAATCGCGGTTTTTATCGCAACGCCCGGCTTGACCGGCTGGTGGAAGAGGGGAGGGGCGTCCTCGACGTCGAAACGCGGCGGGCCCTTTATGGAGAGGCCCAGAAGATCATCGCCGACGAGGTCCCGTACGTCAGTCTATGGCATACGATGAACGTGGCGGTGATGAAAAGAGAGGTGGAAGGGTACGCCCTTTATCGGAATGGAGACTTTTATTCGCTGAAGGAGGCCCGGAAGCGATAGATGAAACCGGTCATCGGAGTCACGAGCGATTATAACGGCGGGGACCGCCCCGAGTTCGGTGGAAGAGAAGAGACCTGTTATATCCGAAGTCGGTATCTCCGCGCGGTCGAGGAGACGGGAGGGGCGCCGGTCGTCTTGTCCCCGGTCGATGACCCTTCCCAAACGGCGCCGTCGATCTTGGACCGGATCGATGGCCTGCTCTTGACCGGAAGCGGCCCCGACATCGACCCCGCGCTCTATGGAGAGCGCCGGCGGTTCCCGTTCCGGAAAATGAGCTCAAAACGGTCCGATTTTGAAATTGCCCTGATCCGGCGGGCGATGCGGAAGGGAATTCCCATCTTGGGAATCTGCGGCGGGATGCAGATTCTCAACGTCGCCGGAGGGGGAAGCCTCTATCAGGATATCCCGAAGCAGGTCCCGAACGCCCTGCCGCATCAGCAGGGGGAAAAGCTCTGCCACTTTATCCAAATCGAAAAAGGGACCCTCTTGTCCCGCTTCCTGAAGCGGACGCGCATGAAAGTCAACAGCGCCCATCATCAGGGGGTGAAACGGGCGGCGCCCGGATATCGGGTCAACGCCGTGGCGGAAGACGGCGTGATCGAAGGGATCGAGGCGGCCGGATATCCCTTTGTCCTGGGGGTGCAATGGCACCCGGAGTATCTTCACGCGGAAGATCAAAGCCGCGCTATTTTTAAGGCGTTTTTAAAGGCGGCGACGAGGTATAGGCGGATCGGCTCAACGGGGTAAAGGGGGATAATTGCGCGTTCGCCCGGTCACGAACGCGCGGGATGAGAGTCCAAACGCCTTCCCTCCTTGAGGAGCTGGGTCGCTTCCTCGGGGGGGAGGGGCCTGCTGAAAAAGTAGCCTTGCATTTCGTCGCATTTCAGCGCCTTTAGAAATCCGAGCTGTTCGGCGGTTTCGACCCCTTCGGCGATCACTTTCAGTCTCAGGCTGTGGGCCATGTTCACAATGGCCGTGACGATCGTCGCATGATCGGAGTCGGTCATAATATCTCGAACAAAAGACTGGTCGATTTTTAACGTATGGATCGGAAAACTTTTCAGATAGCTTAATGAGGAATACCCGGTCCCAAAGTCATCGATTGAAAGCTGTACTCCCATCTCATGGAGCTTCCGCAGCGTCGTCAGGATGGTCTGTTCCTTTTGCATCAAGACGCTTTCTGTCAGCTCCAGTTCCAAACGATCGGGAGGAAGCGCGATTTCGCTTAGCGCTTGAAGCGTCGTTTCCGCCAGATTATGTTGCTGAAACTGCCGGGCCGACAGGTTGACGGCGATGCGGATCGGCCTTAAGCCTTTCTCCTCCCAAATCTTATTCTGCCTGCAGGCGGCGCCCAACACCCATTCCCCGATCGGAACGATCAACCCGGTCTCTTCCGCCAGCGGAATAAATTTGGCCGGAGAGACCAACCCCAAATCAGGATGGTTCCAGCGGAGGAGCGCCTCCATCCCGATCACCTCTCCGGTGAGAAGATCGACTTGCGGCTGATAATGCAGAAGGAACTCTTCCCGCTCCAGCCCCTTGCGGAGACCACTTTCCAAGGCCAACCGCTCGAACATCTTGGTGTTCATGGAAGGGGAGAAATATTGGAAGTTGTTTCGCCCTTGTTCCTTGGCGAGATACATGGCGGCCTCGGCCTGTTTGACGAGCCTCTCCGCGTCCTCGCCGTCGTTTGGATAGAGGCTAATGCCGACGCTGGCGGAGACGAAGAGTTCGCGCCCCGGCGGGGAAAATGGTTCGGAAAGCGCCCGGAGAATTTTGTGGGTCACTTTGGGGACGTCTTGCGCCTGCGCCATGTTTTCCAGAATGAGCATAAACTCGTCGCCCCCCTGACGGGCGACCGTGTCTCCTACCCGCACGCAGGCGGCCAACCTTTCAGCCACCGCTTTCAGCAGCTGGTCGCCGACCGTGTGGCCGAAGGCGTCATTCACCTGTTTGAAGTTGTCGAGGTCGAGAATCAGGGCGGCCACCACTCGTTTCTGCCATCGGACCCTTTGGAGCGATTGCGCCAGCCGATCCATAAACAGCATCCGGTTGGGAAGTCCGGTCAGCGGGTCATGACTGGTCAAATAGTTCAAACTCTCCTCCGCCCGGCGCCGCTCGGCGATCTCATTTCCCAGGACACGGTTGGCGGTCTCCAATTGCTTTGTCCGCTCAATCACCCGGATTTCCAAGTTTTCATTCAGCTTCTTGATCTCTTTATCGCTTTTTTGCAGTTCGGCGGTCATGACGTTGGCCAAATCGACCGCGCGCCTTCGCGACATGGCCATCGACCAGATCACGACAAAGAGCAATAAACCGAAAGTCATCCCGCTGGAGAGCGCAAGAAGAGGGATCTTTTCCTGGAGGCCAGAGTTGAAATCGGGCCGAGCTGAAAAAGACAACACCCATTCTCTCCCTCCGATGAGGAGGGATGTGATCCGGCGCTCCCTCGAATTATTTTGGAGGGGGTCCCCATTGGGGATTTTGTCGTCGTCATACATGAGCCGTTCTTTGGTCAACGCCCGAACGGGGTCTCCATTCGTCCCAGGGCCGCTGTCGTAAATCTCAAGGTTAAAATAACGAGGAAAGGAGCGGCCAAACACCCCTTTG
>DATDON010000243.1:0-2403 GCA_035293225.1 Candidatus Manganitrophaceae bacterium | reverse complement strand
GCCGGAGGGCGGGGTTGGAGGTGATGGAGGTTCCGGGGGCGACCGGCCGGATCGACACCGATTTTGAGGGAAAGGTGGCGGCCGCTTGCGAGGCGTTCGAAAGGAACGATCTGGTCTATCTCCATTACGAGGCGCCGGACGAGGCAAGCCACGCGGGAGACCTGGCGATGAAGATCGAGGCGATTGAGCGGTTTGATGAAAAGATTGTCGGTCCCTTGCTCTCGCGGATGAAAGAGCCGTGTCGGATATTGCTCCTTCCGGATCATCCGACCTTCGTCGGAACCCGCGATCACTCGGCCGACCCGGTTCCATTTCTTTTCCGCCGGTCGCCGCGTCACGAAGGAAGGGAGAGAAGATTTTCGGAGAAGGAAGCGGCTCAAAGCCGGGTCATCTGGTCCGAAGGCCACCGCCTGATGGACTATTTTTTAGAAGGGTAAATCGGTTCTCATGGGTTTGATCGTTCAGAAATACGGCGGGACCTCGGTCGGCAATGTCGATCGGATTAAAAACGTGGCGAATCGCATCGTCCGGACCCGGAAGGAAGGGCACGATGTGGTGGTGGTCGTTTCGGCGATGAGCGGGGAGACCGACCGGCTCGTCGGGTTGGCGCATCAAATTTCCCCCGGTCCGAATCAACGGGAAATGGATATGCTCCTCTCCACCGGGGAGCGGGTGACCATCGCCCTGCTCGCCATGGCCCTTCAAGAGCTGGGGGCGCCGGCCCGGTCGTTTACCGGGAGGCAGGTCGGCATTCTTACCGACGACGCGCATACCAACGCCCGGATCGAACAGATCACCGCCGAACGGCTGAAGGAGGCGTTGTCGGCGGGGGTGATTCCGGTGGTGGCCGGCTTTCAGGGGATCAACCAGAAATCGGATGTGACGACGCTCGGTCGGGGAGGGTCGGACACCACCGCCGTCGCCCTGGCCGCGGCGCTGAAGGCCGATTTTTGCGACATCTACACCGATGTCGACGGGGTTTATACGACCGACCCGAATATCGTCCCCTCCGCGAGAAAGTTGGACAAAATTTCCTACGAAGAGATGTTGGAAATGGCGAGCCTGGGGGCGAAGGTCCTCCAGACCCGGTCGGTTGAATTCGCAATGAAGTATCAGGTCCCCGTCCGCGTCCTGTCGAGCTTCAGCGACAACGCGGGGACCTTGGTGACGAAGGAGGATCAGGAAATGGAGCAAGAGGTCGTCTCAGGGGTGACCTATGATAAAAACCAGGCGAAGGTGACCCTCATCGGGGTGCCCGACCGGCCGGGGATCGCGTCCAAAATATTCAACGCGGTGGCCAAGGAGAATATCATCGTCGATATGATCATCCAGAATATCGGCCAAGGGGGGTTGACCGATATTTCATTCACCGTTCCGAGGGGGGACGCGCGCCGGGCGAAAGAGATCCTCTCCAAACTGGCCGAAGAGATGGGGGTCCAGGATATCCTCCTGACCGAAAACATCGCCAAAGTGTCGATCGTGGGGGTCGGGATGCGTTCCCACTCCGGCGTCGCGGCGAAGATGTTCTCCAGCCTCGCGGCGGAAGGGATCAACATCATGATGATCTCGACCTCCGAAATTAAAATCTCCTGCGTCATCGATTCCAAATACACCGAACTGGCGGTCCGGACCCTTCATGACGTCTTCGAATTGGGGAAGGCCCCGGCGCCGAGCAAGACGAAGCGGAAAGCGGGACGGGGCGCCAGGTAGGGGCGATCCTTGTGATCGCCCTAAGGGGGCGAATATAAGATTCGCCCCCGCATTCGCAATAACAGGGGAATTTATGCGGACAGTCGAAATCTACGACACGACCTTACGCGACGGGGCGCAGTCGGAGGACGTTTCCTTCTCGGTCGAGGACAAGCTTCTGATCGCGCAGAAGCTCGATGATCTCGGCCTCCATTATGTCGAAGGGGGATGGCCCGGGGCGAACCCGAAAGATATCGCCTTTTTTGAAGAGATGAAGAAGGCGCCGTTGAAGTCGGCCAAGCTGGTCGCCTTCGGCGCGACCCGAAAGGCGAGCCACAAGGTTTCAAAAGACCCGAATATCCAATCGCTGCTCGACGCCGGGACCGAGGTGGTCACCCTCTTCGGAAAAAGCTGGGACCTTCATGTCACCGACGCCCTCGGCATTACCTTGAAGAAGAATCTGGAGATCATCTCCGACTCCATCGCCCATCTTCGGTCGAAGGGGAAGCGCGTCTTCTACGACGCCGAGCATTTTTTCGACGGCTACCGGGCCCGGCCGGAATACGCCTTGAAGACGCTGGAGGCGGCCCAAAAGGCCGGAGCGGAATGTATCATTCTCTGCGACACCAACGGCGGGATGATGCCGTGGCGGATCCGGGAAGCCTTGCAGGCCGTTCGCCGCGAGATCGCGGGGCCGCTCGGCGTCCACACCCA
>DATDON010000242.1:0-3073 GCA_035293225.1 Candidatus Manganitrophaceae bacterium | reverse complement strand
CGTCGAGCTTGACGTTCACCCCGCTCGGGATCGATATTTTTTTGAGTCCGACTCGCGACATATCTTTATCCTTTACCAAACATAGCAGAGGACTTCTCCACCCATTTCGACTTCGCGCGACTTTTGACCGGTCATCAATCCCTTTGACGTTGAAAGAATGGCGATTCCGAGCCCTCCTTTCACCGAAGGGATCGCGTCCTTTCCGACATAGACCCTCCTGCCGGGAGAGCTGACCCGTTTTAGATCATTGATCACCGACTCTTCTTCATGGGTATACTTCAGATAGATTCTCAGCGCGCTCTTTCCCGATTCGCCGACCACCACCTTATAACTTCGCACAAACCCCTCTTCTTTAAGAATACGCGCGATTTCCACCTTCAGCTTCGAATGAGGAACATGAACAACCTCATGTTTTCTCATCTTCGCATTTCTGATTCGTGTCAACATATCTGAAACAGGATCTGTCATTTTATTCTCCAGCTATATTCCTGAAGCGCGCGCGTCCGGCGCTGAATCGCAATCCGACGGGCCCGCCTTTAAAACAGGCGCTCCCGGCCGTTCGGCGGCCCGGGCGGCGGCTTACCAGCTTGATTTGGTCACCCCCGGGATTTCCCCTTTTAAGCTCAATGATCTGAAGCAGATCCGGCACATCGAGAATTTTCTCAAGTAACCGCGAACCCGGCCGCAAATGAGACAGCGGTGATATTTCCGCGACGCGAATTTGGGTTCTCTCAGGGATTTTGCGATCAGTGATTTCTTCGCCACTACGCTTGCTCCTCGCTTTTTACTTTTCGGAAGGGAAATCCTAAATATTTCAAGAGGGCCCTCCCTTCGGTATCGTTTAAAGCCGTCGTCACGATGATAATATCCATGCCGTGAATGGCGGCCACTTCGTCATAATTGATTTCGGGGAAGATCAACTGTTCTTTAATCCCCAGGGTGTAGTTCCCTTTCCCGTCAAACGCCTTGAGGGAGATTCCTCTGAAATCCCGAATCCGGGGAAGCGCCGCATGAAGAAGGCGCTCTAAAAATTGGAACATCCTCTCCTTGCGGAGGGTCACCTTGCTCCCGATCGACATCCCCTGCCTGAGCTTAAATCCTGCGATCGACTTTTTCGCTTTTGTGACGACCGGTTTTTGACCCGTGATTTGGGCCAGCTCTTTCACTGCGGCGTCGAGCATTTTGACGTTTGAAATCGCTTCGCCCATTCCGACATTCACGACCACTTTTTCGAGTTTCGGGACCTGCATTTTGTTCTTGTACCCGAACTCTTTCATCATCGCCGGAACGACCTCTTCGACGTATCGCTCTTTCAGCGTCGCTATTTTTATCGTTTTCATCTGAGCTAAGCCTCTTTATCCAATACTTCGCCGCATTTTTTACAGCTTCTCAACCTCTTCCCGTCGGGCAATGCCTTCGTCCCGACGCGAACCGGCTTGTTACAGTTCGCGCAAACGATCATCACGTTGGAGAGATGAATCTTCCCTTCGCGTTCTATAATCCCTCCCTTGGGATTCTTCTGGTTCGGCCGGGTATGTTTCTTGACGAGATTCAATCTCTCCACCACGACGGCCTCTTTTCCCGGAAGGACATGGAGGACTTTCCCCTCTTTCCCCCTCTCTTTTCCGGCGATCACGCGAACCTGGTCCCCTTTCTTGATCCTGACTTTTGCCAACGTCGTCTCTTTCATCGGGTATCCTTATATGACCTCCGGAGCGAGCGAAATAATCTTGGTAAACTTCTTCCAACGCAGTTCCCGCGCGACCGGGCCGAAGATGCGGGTGCCGATCGGCTCCCCCTGCGCGTTTATCAAGACGGCGGCGTTCCGGTCGAACTTAATATACGAGCCGTCGTCCCGCCGAACCTCTTTGGTCGTCCTGACCACGACCGCTTTCACCACTTCCCCCGCCTTGACGCTCCCATGAGGAATCGCTTCCTTGACCGAGCAGACAATAATATCTCCCAGGGTCGCATAGCGTTTTTTAGAGCCTCCCTTGACGTGGAAACACATCACCTTTTTAGCTCCGGAATTATCCGCCACATCGAGCATTGTGTAAATTTGAACCATTTTATGCGCCCATCTCTTTTTTTAAGGTAGACAGATCCGTGTTCAACGCCGGCGCCGGCCCTCAGGGGACGAAGCAGCTTTAAACTTCTTTGGCCCGTTCCAAAACCTCAAGGACAACCCATCTTTTCTCGGCGCTTAAAGGCCGCGTCTCGATCAACTTCACACGGTCCCCGATGCGACACTCATTTTTCTCATCGTGCGCCTTAAACTTGCTGGTTCTCTTCAAAAATTTCTTGTAACGAGGATCTCGAACCATCCGATCGACCGCCACGACGACGGTCTTATCCATTTTATCGCCGATCACCTGCCCGACAAACTCTTTTCTCTTTTTCAGCATCTCTTGTTTCTTCCTCGTTTGACGATTTCGAACGCTACGCCCGCGGAGGCGCCGAGGCCGGCTTTTTCGCAGCGGCCTCTTCCCCCTTCTTCATTTGAGAGATCGTCAAGATCCTGGCGATATCGCGCTTGACCTCTTTTATTCTCGTCGGTTTTTCGACGTGACCCGAGACCGCCTGAAACCGGAGATTAAACAGCTCTTTTCTCAGGCTCTTTTCCTTCTCTTGGAGCTCTTCCGGAGTCAAATCCCTTAATTCCTTCGCGTCCATCGCGCTCATTTACAACTCTCCCCTTGAAACAAATTTCGTGGCGATGGGAAGTTTATAAGCGGCCAGCCGAAACGCTTCTTTCGCCACCTCCGGGGTCACGCCGTCCATCTCATAAATAATCCGCCCCGGTTTGACCACCGCAACCCAATATTCGGGGGCCCCTTTTCCTTTTCCCATACGCGTTTCAGCGGGTTTCTTGGTGATCGGTTTGTCGGGAAAAATTCGAATCCAAATCCGTCCGCCCCGCTTCACAAACCGTGTCATGGCGATACGGGCCGCTTCGATCTGCCGCGCGGTGATCCACCCCGGCGCCAACGCCTTCAGGCCGAACTCCCCGAAACTCAAATCCGAGCCCCGGTACGCCTTGCCCGCCATCCGGCCTTTCATCCTCTTTCTGTAC
>DATDON010000241.1:0-4244 GCA_035293225.1 Candidatus Manganitrophaceae bacterium | reverse complement strand
CCGCAGAACGAGATCGACCACCTTTGTCATGTTGAGGACCTTGAGGCCGGCGTCGTAGGCCGATCCGATCAGCTTCGCCGTCGCGTGAGGGGGATCGACGATGAACATATGCTTCGAGACCTCTTTGCAGGGGACGCCGATCTTCTGCAAAATCTCCTGCGCGGGATGGGCGATCGTCGCCTTGTTCATCAGATAACCGCCGTTCCAGAATCCCCCGCCGAGGTGGTTCAACTGCTCGATCAGGACGACCTTGAAGCCGGAAGAAGCAAGCTCTTTTCCACAGACGAGGCCGGAAGGCCCCGATCCGACGATGATGACGTCCGACTCGATCAGCTGATCGAATTCCTTGAAATATTCCCGCGCGATGTTCCGGGTGATCTCCGCTTCGCGCAGCGGTTGAATTTCCCTTTCCTTCATAGTGAACTGCCTCCCGTTATTCGTTAAACGTTAATCGTAAAGATGATATAGAGAAAATCTCATCATGTCTTTTACGTTTAACGAATAACGAATCACGTTTAACGTTATTGATAAATCTCCAGGCCGCTCTTCTTGAACTCCTCCGCCTTCTCGATCAGGCCGAGTTCGAGCGCCGCTCGCTCGTCGAGCGCCTTCTTTGCGGCGTACTCCCGGACATCTTCGGTGATCTTCATCGAGCAGAACCGGGGGCCGCACATCGAGCAGAAGTGGGCCGTCTTGGCGCCCTCGGCCGGCAAGGTTTCATCGTGAAACGATTTCGCGGTCTCCGGGTCGAGCGACAAATGAAATTGATCTTCCCATCGAAACTCAAAACGGGCCTTCGAGAGGGCGTTGTCGCGCGCCTGAGCCCCGGGATGCCCCTTGGCCAGATCGGCCGCGTGCGCAGCGATCTTGTAGGTGATGACCCCTTCCTTCACATCTTCCTTGGTCGGCAGGCCGAGGTGCTCTTTCGGCGTCACGTAGCAGAGCATCGCGCAGCCGAACCAGCCGATCATCGCCGCGCCGATGCCGGAGGTGATGTGATCGTAGCCGGGGGCGATATCGGTCGTGAGCGGGCCGAGGGTGTAGAAAGGGGCCTCATGGCACTCTTTCAACTGTTTCTCCATATTCACCTGAATCATCTGCATCGGGACATGGCCGGGGCCTTCGATCATCGTCTGGACCTCGTGCTTCCACGCGATCCGGGTCAGCTCTCCGAGCGTTTCCAGCTCCCCGAACTGGGCCTCATCGTTGGCGTCGGCGACGGCGCCGGGGCGAAGACCGTCCCCCAGGCTGAACGAGACATCATACGCCTTCATGATCTCGCAGATCTCCTCAAAGTGGGCATAGAGAAAGTTTTCTTGATGATGCGCCAGACACCACTTGGCAAGGATCGATCCGCCACGGGAGACGATGCCGGCGACCCGTTTGGCCGTCAACGGGATATACCGAAGAAGGACCCCGGCGTGGATCGTGAAGTAATCGACCCCCTGCTCCGCTTGTTCGATCAGCGTATCGCGATAGAGCTCCCAGGTCAACTCTTCGACCCGCCCATCCACCTTCTCCAACGCCTGGTAGATCGGAACGGTTCCGATCGGAACGGGCGCGTTGCGGATGATCCATTCCCGCGTCTCATGGATGTTTTTTCCGGTGGAGAGGTCCATGACGGTATCGGATCCCCATCGGGTCGCCCAGATCATCTTTTCCACCTCTTCTTCAATCGAGGAGGCGACGGCGGAATTTCCGATGTTCGCGTTGATCTTCACCAGAAAATTGCGGCCGATGATCATCGGATCCAGCTCCGGATGGTTGATGTTGCAGGGGATGATGGCCCGTCCGCGCGCCACCTCGTCTCGGACGAATTCCGGGGTGATCACGGAGGGGATCGACGCCCCCCAGGAATTTCCGGGATGCTGGGCCGAAAGCTTGCCGTCCGAACGGGCCTGCTCCAACATCTGGTTTTCGCGGATTGCGATATATTCCATTTCCGGGGTGATGATCCCTTTCCGGGCGTAATGCATTTGGGAGACATTTCTTCCAGCTTTGGCGCGAAGCGGCTTCCGGATATGTTGAAAACGGAGCGCGTCGAGGGCGGGATCGGCGGCCCGGCGGCGGCCGTATTCCGAGGAGATATCTGAGAGCTCCTCCACATCTTCCCGATCAAGGATCCACCGTCGTCGGAGCGGGTGAAGCCCTTTACGAATATCAATGGTAACGTTCGGGTCGGTGTAAGGGCCGGAGGTATCGTAAACAACCAGGGGCCGATTTTCCTCGATCGTTCCGCCGCTTGCGGCGCGGGTCGGCGCAAGTTTGATTTCCCGCATGGCCGCCCGGACCCCCGGTTGGGTCCCTTCCACATAAATCTTTCGTGACCCCGGAAGCGGTCGGGCGGTGAGAAGGGCGCCATCGGAACCGTTTTGATTCATTACAAAGGTATGGTCTCCGTTTGTATCAGGTGATTTGTTCATGGCGGTCGCATCCTTTCTGTGAGGTGGACTTCTTTTAGAGACAAAAAAACCGCGCCAAGTGGAGGGCGCGGTCCGGCATAAATCCGTTGATTATCCCTACGCTGGCATTATCCAGATCAGGTTCAAAGGGTCGCTCCGCTCTTTCGGAGCTCTCAGCCGCGTCGGCGCCCCTATCTTTGAAAGTTATTATGGCATAGCCTTTAGACCGTAGTCAAATCAATTTAACGATCGGTTTTTCCCTTCATTTTTCTCCGGAGTATGTAATAAATTACACAGCCATCGGACGTGAACTACATCTAAATGGATCGGTTTGAACGCCCCTCCCCTCCTCATGATGAGCATGTAAAATAAAATTTAATAAAATCAATCTGTTATGATGTGATTGGGGATGCCGCTTAATGGCACATTTTATGCTCTTTTATAGAGTCGAAGATAAAAAAGGAGGAGTTGATGAAGACAAAAAACAAAGCGGCCCGGCCCCGCGCTTCCAAAGGAGCCATTGTCGTGATCGAGGACAACGACGCAACCCTTGATTTTCTTAAAGAGGCGCTGATTCATTTGGGGTATACCCCCTTGCTGGCTGAAGAGGGGGGAAAGGGGGTGGAGCTCTGCCGCAGGGAGGATGTCCGGCTGGTGTTGACCGATTATTATTTGCCCCTGATGTCGGGCGTCGAAGTGGCCCAAAAGGTAAAAGCGCTTCCCCATCCGCTCCCGGTTGTATTGACCAGCGCCAGTTATAACGAGCCGGAGAGGGATCTTTTCGATAAAGGGGTCGATTATTTTCTGAATAAGCCTTTTGGTCTCAAAGATCTCGAATTGATTCTGGAAGAGGCGCTTCATTCCAAAGCGTAGGGCTTCGTCATCTCTTTTTTGAGGAGGCGAAAATCTCCCTCGATTTTATCTTTTAATTCAGGGTTTCTGAAGGCGGCGGCGGGATGGAAGGTCGGAAGTATCCGGCGCCGTTTTCCCTCGTAGTCCACTTCATGAATTTTTCCATGAATCTTCATCAAAGGTCCTTTCAAAAAGACTTCCATCGCGACGGCGCCCAGCGTGACGATCCAATCGGGATCGACCAGAGCGAGCTCTTGGTTTAAATAAGGGCGGCACGCCGACAACTCTTCCTTCTTCGGTTTTCGATTCTCGGGAGGCCGGAACTTCTCCGCATTGGTGATGTAAAAGGCCGCCCGGTCCAATCCGGTCTCTTGAAGAATTTTATTCAGAAGGCGTCCCGCGCTTCCTACAAAGGGACGTCCCATCCGCTCCTCTTCTTGGCCCGGGGCCTCTCCGATGATAAAAAGGGTCGCGTCGATCGGTCCTTCCCCGGGAACAGGCTGTTTTCCGAGCCGGTGGAGAGGGCATTTTAGGTCTGTCCGTAGAGAGCGGTTTAATTGCTGAAGATCCATGATCCGATCGTAATGAAAGAAAGGTCGCGAAGTCAAGGAGAGGGGAAATATGATATGTTCAAAAAGGCGGATGCGCGACAGCCAATTTTTATTGACAGGAAAGGTTGATTGGGAAATAATGTAAAGACGGCTTTTTTTATGATGAAACGCCGTCATGATATAGGATGAAAGATGTCTGAGAACGGGAAAGATAAGGATCTTCAGGAAAAAATCGGGGCGTTGATTCAATTCGGCGGGGAGGGGTCCGACAATGAAGACTTGATCCGGGAAATCATCATCACCGCCCTCCGCCTTTCGCAAAACCATGTTATGCGGGGCGATCTGAAGATTATTCACGCCGCCGTCAAAGAGATGCGATACGCCTTTAAATTGTTCGCCCCTTACAAAGAGATCCGGAAGGTAAGCGTTTTCGGTTCCG
>DATDON010000240.1:0-8794 GCA_035293225.1 Candidatus Manganitrophaceae bacterium | reverse complement strand
AAGAGAGAATCGCCTGGGTCTGCTGCATCAGCTCGTCCATCGCCTCTTTCCCGGTTCCGGAGACCGATTGATAAGTCGACACCACAATTCGCTTGATGCGCGCGGCGTCGTGGAGCGGTTTCAAAGCGACGACCAATTGCGCGGTGGAACAGTTGGGGTTTGCGATAATACCGGAGTGGATGGAGAGAGCATGCGCGTTCACCTCGGGAACAATCAGAGGGACATCCGGCGCCATTCGGAAGGCGCTGGAGTTGTCGATCACCACCGCCCCGGCTTTGACCGCCAGCGGGGTGAACTTTTTGCTTAGATCGCCGCTGGTGGCGCCGAGGACGATATCGACTCCCGAAAAAACATCTTCGGCGAGCTTTTGGACGACGATGTCCCGCCCCAAAAACGAGATCGCCGAGCCGGCCGACCGCTCCGACGCGAAGAGATGGAGCCCCTCCACCGGAAAATTCCGCTCCTCCAAGACCTCAACCATCACTTGGCCGACCACCCCTGTCGCCCCCATGATGGCGACCTGATATGATTTTTTCTTCTTCAGCATCGTTCCTTCCTTCTGAAACCGCCTCTCTTTTATCCCAACGCCTCAATCACCCGCCGGCCCATCTCTTTCGTTCCGACCTTCCGGGTCCCCTCCGAATGGTTCCCGCGGCGCCGGGGGACCATTCCCAGAAGGTCAAAGATATCGGCCGTCCGGTATCCCCGCTCCAACGTCTTTAAGACCGCCTCTTCGATCGCGGCGGCCTCTTTGTCCATCCCGAAAGAGTATTGGAGCATCATCGCCGCGGAAAGGATCGTCGCGAGGGGGTTGGCGATGTCTTTGCCGGCGATGTCGGGGGCGCTCCCGTGAATCGGCTCATACATTCCTCTTAAGCGGCCGGCCTCTTTCTCCCCCCCCTCCTTTCCCAGGCTGGCGGAAGGGAGCATCCCGATGGAGCCGGTCAACATCGCCGCCTCGTCCGACAAGATATCCCCGAAAAGATTGGTCGTCACCAACACGTCAAACTGCCTCGGATTGCGGATCAACTGCATCGCGCAATTGTCGACGTACATGTGAGAGAGCGCCACGTCGGGATAACCTTGATGAACTTCCGTCACCACCTTCCGCCAGAGCTCGGTCGCCTCCAGGACGTTCGCCTTGTCGACCGAGGTGACTTTCTTTCGACGCTTCCGGGCCGTTTCAAACGCGACCTTGGCGATCCGGACGATCTCCGGCGTGGTATAAACTTCGGTATTGAACCCCCGCTCTCCCCCTTCGTATTTTTCGACGCCGCGCGGCTTCCCGAAATAGATCCCTCCGGTCAACTCCCGGACGACCAGGATGTCGATTCCGTCGATCACCTCCCGCTTGAGGGTCGAGGCGTCGGCGAGCATCGGGAAGAGTTTCGCCGGACGGAGGTTCGCGTAAAGCCCGAGCTTCTCCCGAAGCCCCAAAAGGGCCCGCTCCGGACGGATCGAATAATCGAGCCCTTCCCACTTCGGCCCCCCCACCGCGCCGAGCAGGACCGCGTCGGCCTCCAACGCCAGGCGGAGGGTCTCCTCCGGGAGGGGCTTCCCGAACCGGTCGATCGCCGATCCGCCGACGATCCCATTTTGGAATTCAAATCGACGGCCGAACTTTTTTCCGACGGCTTCCAAAACAGCCACCGCCTGTGGAACAATCTCCCGGCCGATCCCGTCACCGGGGAGGACGGCGATTTTCATCGGTTTTGTCATCTCATCCTCTTAAATCAACCCCACCTTCGGCTCCGCCTCCCCTCCTTTGGCGGCGCGGGCGGCGAGCTTATTCAGCGCGTTCAGGTAGGCGCGCGCCGAGGCGATGATGATGTCGGTGTCGGCGCCGTGCCCCATCACCGTCTTTCCCTCTTCCTCCACGGTCACGGTCACCTCCCCCAACGCGTCGGTCCCCCCGGTGATTCCCTTCACGGTGTAGGAGAGGAGCCGGCTCTTCGTCTGGGTGAGCGAGGCGATCGTCCGGTAGGCGGCGTCGACCGGACCGTCCCCTTTACCGACCGTCTTGACCGTCTTGTCTCCGACCGCAAGCTCCACGGCGGCGGTCGGGGTGATCTCGCTGCCGCTTTCGACGCGGATCGACACCAGCCGGTATTTCTCCGATGGCCGGTCCATCTCTTCGGTGACGATCGTCTCGAGATCCTCTTCAAAAATCTCTTTTTTCTGGTCGGCCAGCCGCTTCATCCGCTCGAACGCCAGGTCCAACTCCGCGTCGCCGGGACGGTATCCCATTTCCTCGAGCTTCTTCTTGAACGCGTGACGGCCCGAATGCTTCCCGAGAACGATGTGGGTCTTTCCGGCGCCGACCGATTCGGGCCTCATGATCTCATAGGTCATCTTCTCTTTCAGCAGTCCGTCCTGATGGATCCCCGATTCGTGGGCGAAGGCGTTCGCCCCGACGATCGCCTTGTTCGGCTGGACCACCATCCCGGTGATCTTGCTGACCAGCCGGCTCGCCTTCAAGATCTCCTCCGTCACGATTTGCGTGTCGGCGCCGAAGATATCTTTCCGCGTCCGGAGCGCCATCACCACCTCTTCGAGCGAGGCGTTCCCGGCCCGCTCGCCGATGCCGTTGATCGTGCACTCCACCTGGCCCGCGCCGGCGAGGACCGCGCTGAGAGAGTTGGCGACGGCGAGCCCGAGGTCATTGTGACAATGCATCGAGATGACCGCCCGGTCGATGTTCAGAACCCGCTTTCTGATATTTCGGATCAGCTCCCCGAATTCTTGCGGCGTCGTGTAGCCGACGGTGTCGGGAATGTTCACCGTCGTCGCCCCCGCGGCAATGACCGCCTCCAGGACCTCGCAAAGATAGCTCTCCTCCGAGCGGGTCGCGTCCATCGGAGAGAACTCGACATCCTCGACATAGCCCCGGGCGCGCTCGACCATCTCTACGGCGCGCAGAAGCGCCTCCTCCCGCGTCAGCCTGAACTGATATTTCAGATGAATGTCGGAGGTCGAGATAAAGGTATGAATCCGGACCTTCGGCCCTCCCTTTAAGGCTTCCCAGGCGCGGTCGACGTCTCCCGGCTTCGCCCGCGCCAGGCTGCAGATGACCGGCCCCTCCACCTCGTTGACGATCGTTCGAATCGCGTCGAAATCCCCCTGGGAGCTGAAGGCGAAACCGGCTTCGATGATATCGACCCCCATGCGGGCGAGCTGCTTCGCAATCGACAGCTTCTCCTCGACATTCATGCTGGCGCCGGGGGACTGCTCCCCGTCGCGGAGGGTCGTGTCGAAAATTTTAATCATTCGAGACATCTTTCACTTCCTCATCTGGTCGTTAATCGTTCAACGTTCTTCGTTAAACGTAAAACAAACCCCCTTATCAAGGGGGAAGGACGATTAACGTTTACTTCCATAAAGAAATGGCCCTCATCATGAGACGAAGGCCAAAGCGCCTTGCCGACGCGCTTCCCGGTCACGATCATGGGAAGCCCGGCTTAGTGTTTAAGGATGATCTCCTTATCTTCCAGATCGTCGACCTCTCCCTCGGAAAGGGGGCCTTCTTCCGCTCTCTTATAGACGCGGTGATAAAGGGCGACCACCGGTTTTTCGGTCACGCCCGACAAGGCATAAAGGGCGAAGAGCGAAAAAAGCATCACTTGGGGGGCGGTCAACAGGACCAATAAGAGAAGAATCAAGCTGACCAGCAGGCTGAACGGCTTCCGATCCCGCAGATTAAAATTTTTGAAACTTCGATACCGGATCGTGCTGACCATCAAAAAGGCCAAGAGATAGGTCAAGGTTAAGATAAAAACCGGGCGGATCTCCTTCCCGAAATGGAGGATATAGTTATCGAGCATCACCGAGGTGGCGATCAGGCTCGCGGCGGCCGGGATCGGAAGGCCGACGAAGTCTTTGCTCTCCGGGCCGGAGACTTGAACGTTAAACCGGGCGAGGCGGAGGGCGCCGCAGACGATGTAAAGAAAAACCGCCACCCAACCGAGACGGCCGTAAGAACTTAAAGCCCAGGAGTAGATGAGCAATCCCGGCGCCACCCCGAAGGAGACCAGATCGGCCAATGAATCGAACTCGACGCCGAACCGGCTGGTGGTTTTGGTCAGGCGGGCCATCTTGCCGTCCAAGGAGTCAAAAATCGAGGCCGACAAGATCGCGATCGCGGCCATCACATACTCGGCGTTAAAGACGGAAATCACGGCGAAGACGCCGCAAAAAAGATTTCCGCTGGTGAAAAGATTGGGGATGATGTAGACCCCCTTTTTCCCAAGCTCTCTCATTTCAGGCTTTTTCCTTTGATTCATCTCAAAACCCCCAAGATGGTTTCCCCCCCCTTGACGACGGCGCCCGGCTTGATTCGAATCTCCGCCTCGACAGGCAAAAAAAGATCGACCCGAGATCCGAATCGGATCAGGCCGAACCGCTCCCCCTGCGCCAACTCCGCCCCTTCCTTGATCCGGCAGACGATTCTGCGGGCGATCCATCCGGCGATCTGGACGCAGACCACCCGCTTTCCGGAAGCGGTCTCCAGCAGAATCGCGTTCTGTTCGTTTTCCAACGAGGCCTTTGGAGCGTAGGCGGCGAAAAAACGCCCCGCGTTATAAAAGACGCCGACGACCTTTCCGGCGACCGGCGACCGATTCACATGGACGTTAAAAACATTCAAAAAAATACTGATTTTAATGGCCGGCTTCCGTAGAAACCGCTCTTCTTCGACCCTTGAAACTTCGACGACCTTCCCATCGGCCGGCGCGACCACCAGCCCTTCTCCTTGAGGGACAACCCGCTTCGGATCCCTAAAAAACCAGAGGCAGAAGAGTGTCAGCGCCGCGAACGGAATCGCCCCCCATTTCCCGACCAGGATCGCCCCTAAAAAGGTCAACCCCACGCCGGCGGCGATAAAGACAAATCCCTCTTTTGCGATCGGAAAGCGCCTTTCCATAACGTTTTATTTTATCACATTAAAAGTCAGATTGCAGGCGGCCCCGGGAGGTTGAAGGCCTTTCCCCGGCCGATGGGCGACGCGCATGGTTTTCGTTTCTTCCTCAAACCATTTCCCGGAGGTCATGGAGTCCACAACCGGAAATGCGGATTTTAATTCTTGTTCTGGTCGACAAGCCGGTCTTTCTTCAACCACGGCATCATCGCCCGAAGCTTGGCGCCGACGGCTTCAATGGGGTGGGCCTCCCCTTTTTTAGCCAAGGCGTTAAAGACGGGGCGTTTGGCGCGATTCTCCAATATCCATTCCTTCGCGAAACGGCCGCTTTGGATCTCGTCCAAAATCTTTTTCATCTCTTTCTTGGTCTCCTCGGTGACGATCCGAGGGCCGCGGGTCAAGTCTCCATAGCGCGCCGTGTTCGAAATCGAATAGCGCATGTTGGAGATCCCCCCTTCATAGATCAGATCGACGATCAGCTTGACCTCGTGAAGACATTCAAAATAGGCCATCTCGGGAGAGTAGCCGGCCTCCACCAAGGTTTCGTAGCCGGCGGTGATCAGCGCGGTCAGGCCGCCGCAGAGAACGGTCTGCTCGCCGAAAAGATCGGTCTCCGTCTCTTCCCTGAAATTGGTCTCGATCGCCCCCGCGCGGGTCCCGCCGATCCCCTTGGCGTAGGCGAGCGCCATGGACCGGGTCTCCTTGGAGGGATCTTGATGGATGGCGATCAACACCGGCACGCCCCCCCCCTTCACATATTCCGACCGGACCAGATGCCCCGGCCCTTTCGGCGCCGCCATAAAGACATTCACGCTCGCATCGGGAACGATCTGGCCGAAGTGGATGTTGAACCCATGCGCGAAGGCGAGATACCCCCCTTTTTTGAGATGGGGCCCGACCTCGTTCGCATAAAGATCGCCTCCCGCCTCGTCGGGGGTGAGCATCATCACGACGTCGGCGGTCTTGACCGCGTCGGAGACCGGCATGACCTTCAACCCGGCGCGGACCGCTTTGTCCCAGGAGCGCCCTTCCCGCAGGCCGACGACCACTTCGATCCCGCTATCGATCAGATTGAGGGCATGGGCGTGCCCCTGGCTCCCATAGCCGATAATCGCCACCTTCTTCCCTTTTAACATCGCCATGTCGGCGTCCTGGTCGTAATAAATTTTCATCTCGAATCCCCTTTTGACTCGGCGGAAACAGCCCCGCCTATTGCGCGATGACCTTTTGTTCCTTCTCTTCGTATTTTGCGGGGAGCGCCTTCACCTCTTCGCGCGCGATGGCGATTCGGCCGGTTCGGATCAGCTCTTTGATTCCAAGAGGCCGGAGGAGATTGATGATCGCCTCGATTTTCTTGACGTCCCCGGTGATCTCG
Organism: Candidatus Manganitrophaceae bacterium; assembly: GCA_035293225.1. Lineage (GTDB taxonomy): Bacteria > Nitrospirota > Nitrospiria > SBBL01 > Manganitrophaceae > DATDON01. The sequence continues at coordinate 2,507 of DATDON010000240.1, read as the reverse complement.
ATGGTATAGGTGTTGGGGGTGGAGTCGACGATCTTCGCCCGGAAAATATCGGTGACCCGGAGCGCCTCGGCGCGATCCTCCGGGCGGGTGTTGATTTTAATCAACGCCGTCTCCCGTTCGACGTACTCCTTTTCGGTGAGATCGACCACCTTGATCACATCGACCAATTTATTCAGTTGTTTGGTGATCTGCTCGATGATATGGTCGTCCCCCTCCGTCACGATCGTCATCATCGAAACGGTCGGATCGATCGTCGGGCCGACGGAGAGGCTCTCGATATTGAATCCCCTCCCCGAAAAAAGGCCGGAAACGCGGGAGAGGGCTCCAAACTTGTTTTCCACCAGAACCGAGATAATATGCTGCATAGAACCTTTGGAATCGATGGGGCCGCTACGCGGTTAAAACCCCGTCTTCTTTCGCTTCCTCTTTTCGACCCTTTGATTTTTGATCGGATTTTTCAGGGTCGGAAAAGACCATCTCGTTGATCGCGTGGCCGGCGGGAATCATCGGATAACAATTCTCCTCCTCGTCCACTTGGAAGTCAATTAAAACCGGCCCCTTCACGGAGAGCGACTCTTTGAGGACATCCTCGACTTCGCCGACTTCGGTCGCGCGGAAACCGACCGCGCCGAACGCCTCGGCCAGCTTCACGAAGTCGGGGGAGGTCCCCATGTAACTCGACGAGTAACGCCCGTTGTAAAAGAGCTGCTGCCATTGACGGACCATCCCCAAATATTTGTTGTTGATGATCGCCACCTTCACCGGAAGCTTATAGTTGACCGCCGTCGCCAGCTCCTGAATGTTCATCACGATCCCGCCGTCCCCTGAGATGCAGACGACCTGCTCGTCTGGAAAAGCCACCTGCGCTCCGATCGCGGCGGGAAAGCCGTATCCCATCGTGCCGAGCCCGCCTGAATTGAGAAAGGTCCGCGGACGGTCGAATTTATAGTACTGCGCCGCCCACATCTGGTGCTGGCCGACATCGGTGGTGATGATCGCCTTCCCCTGGGTCGCCTCATAGATCTTTTCGATCACGTACTGAGGCTTGATGATCTTCTCTCCCTGATCATAAGAGAGCGGATGCTCTTTTTTCCACGCTTCAATCTGGGCCATCCACGGTTTGTGCTGTCCCAAACTGCCGTTTCCGGAGGCCTTTAAAATCTGGTTCAGGTCTTGGAGGATCAGCTTGGCGTCCCCCACGATCGGGACATCCGCCTTGATCACCTTGTGGATCGAAGTCGGATCGATATCAATATGGATGATTCGGGCATGCGGCGCGAAGGAATCGACCTTGCCGGTCACCCGGTCGTCGAAGCGGGCGCCGATTGCAATAATAAGGTCCGAATGGTGGATCGTCATGTTCGCCGGGTAGGTCCCATGCATTCCGAGCATCCCTAAAAAGAGAGGGTGAGAGCCTGGGAAAGCGCCGAGGCCCATCACCGTCAGGGTCACCGGAATCTGCGTCAACTCCGCCAATTCGCGTAGCTCCGGAGGGGCGTCCGAAGAGAGCGTCCCCCCTCCGGCGTAAATGATCGGCCTTTTCGCCTTCATGATCTCCTGGGCCGCAAGCTTGATCTGCCATTTGTTCCCCTTATAAATCGGGGAATAACTCCGGATGTAGACCTTTTCAGGGTACTTAAATTCCGTTTTCGCCAAGACCACATCTTTCGGAAGATCGACGAGGACCGGTCCGGGCCGTCCGGAGGAGGCGATGTAAAAAGCCTCTTTGACAGCCTGGGCGAGATCATTGACATCCTTGACCAAAATATTATATTTCGTGCAGGGACGTGTAATGCCGACCACATCGGCCTCTTGGAAGGCGTCGTTGCCGATCATTTTGGTCGGGACCTGCCCGGTAAAAACCACCAGGGGGGTCGAATCCATATAGGCGTCGACGATACCGGTCACGGTATTGGTCGCGCCGGGGCCGGAGGTAACCAGAACGACCCCCGGTTTCCCCGTCGCCCTGGCGTACCCTTCCGCCATGTGCGTCCCCCCCTGCTCGTGCCGGCAGAGGATGAACTCGATCTCCTTTTCATCGTATAAGACATCGAAAACAGGAAGGTTCACCCCCCCGGGATAACCGAATACGACCTTGACCCCTTCCCGTCTCAGACATTCGATAAAAATTTGTGACCCTGACAACTTCATTTTGGTTTCTCGGCCTCCGCAAAGGAACAAGCCTGATGGTTCTTTAATGATCCGCCCATAAATCGGACCGCTCCGTCCGGCGCCCGGACCGGATTCACAGGGATAGAAATAGCGATGATATCATAAGTTTATTATTAATATCATAGCCTCTTGACGGAGTCAATGAAAATATCGGGGGGCAAAAGATCAGTATACTTACCTACTCATGTTACGCACGGAACAGTGGGTTATGGGCCTTTGGTCCACCGGCGCCTCATCAAAACATGTTTCCCCTCCTTTGTAAGGAGGGGCGAGGGGAGGTAGAGCGCCACGGTGTGTATTCCGATGTCGCTTTCTACCCCACCCCGCCTCCCCTT
>DATDON010000239.1:0-5381 GCA_035293225.1 Candidatus Manganitrophaceae bacterium | reverse complement strand
CACCTCGTCGTGAATTACTTTGATTTTGTCCATAAAATCTCTCCCGCTTTTATCGCATCTGTCGGAGTCTCAACTTCAAATACAGGCTCCAAATGTTTCTCCACTCAAAAGCGAAGCCGGATGTTTATGCGACGATCTCTGTCCCGATCCCCTGGTCCGTAAAGATTTCCAAGAGCAGCGCGTGGGGCGCTCGGCCGTCGATGATGTGGGCTTTACGGACGCCGCGCTCCACGGCGAAGAGGGCCGCCTCGACCTTCGGGAGCATCCCTTTGCTGATCACCCCTTTCTTGATCAATCGCTGGACCTCTTTTCTGGAAAGGGTCGGGAGAAGTTTCCCTTTTTCGTCGAGGATGCCGGGGACATCGGTGAGGATGAGCAGTTTTTCGGCGGAGAGGGCGGCGGCAATGCTCCCCGCCACCAGGTCGGCGTTGATGTTGTAACTCTTCCCTTGCGCGTCGGCGCCGATGGGGGAGATGACCGGAATGAACCGCCCCCCCTCCAGCGTCTTCAATATTTGGGGGTCGATCTCTTTTACATCGCCGACCTGACCCATCTCCCGGTCCGCCGCTTTTAATTTTTTCGCCAGGATCAGCGCCCCGTCTTTACCGGTCAGGCCGACCCCCCGCCCCCCTTGGCGGTTGATCAATGTGACGATCTCCTTATTGATCGTCCCCCCTAGGACCATCTCGACGATCTCCATCGTCTCATCGTCGGTAACCCGAACCCCTTTGACGAACTTCGGCTCTTTTCCGAGCTTCCTCATCATGCCGGAGATCTGCGGCCCGCCGCCATGCACGATGATCGGGTTCATCCCGACGTACTTCATCAAAACGACATCCTCGGCGAACTTCAACTTCAACGCCTGGTCGGTCATCGCCGCGCCGCCGTACTTGATGACGATCGTCTTCCCGAAGAACGTCCGGATGTACGGAAGGGCTTCGATCAGAATATGGGCTTTATCGTTGAGAGGCTCCATTCAACGCGATCCTTTCCTTAAACAGGGCCAATAAGGCGTCGATATCCTCCGCCGAAAAGACCTGGTACGACTCTTGAAATTTAACCACCGTTTCACGATGCCGCTCTTTTTCTTCTTCGGTCTGGCCCTGAAGGCCGACCCATCCGATACGGGCCTCCTCCGTCTCTTTCCGGATCGCCTCCAACGTCTCCTCCGTGGCGCTCCGAAGGACGAGCCAGATCCAGATCGTATCGCGCCGGGTTGAAAAGGCGAGGACGAATTCTTTGAAGACGCTCTCGAACGGGGAGAGGAAATAGAGCCGCCGAACCAGGTTTCGCAGGGTCTCCAACCGGCCGGAGGCGTTCTCGGCGATAAAAATCACCGGGATGTTTTTTTGAGGCTTTGACTTCACCGACGGACAAACCCCGTAATCAAAGAATATACCGGCTGAGATCTTCGTCTTTCACGATGTCCTTCATCCGCTCGTGGACGACCTTCGCGTCGATCACCACTTTCTTCTCCTTCGCCTCCGGCGCGTCGAACGAAATCGGGTCGAGCAGCCGCTCCATGATCGTAAAGAGGCGCCGCGCGCCGATATTCTCCGTCCGTTCGTTTACGCTCACCGCCGTCGCGGCGATCTCCTCGATGCCGTCGGGGGTAAACTGAAGATCGATCCCTTCGGTCGCCAGAAGCGCGACATATTGCCGGGTCAGGGCGTTTTGCGGCTCGGTCAAAATCCGAACGAACTCCTCTTTTCCAAGGGACGACAACTCGACCCGGATTGGAAACCTCCCTTGCAGCTCCGGAATCAGGTCGGACGGCTTGGCGGTATGGAACGCCCCGGCGGCGATAAACAGGATATGGTCGGTCTTCACCGTCCCGTACTTGGTGTTCACGGTGGACCCTTCGACGATCGGGAGGAGATCCCTCTGGACCCCCTCCCTGGAGACATCCGGCCCGTGCCCCTTCTCCCGGCTGGCGATCTTGTCGATCTCGTCGACAAAGATGATCCCCGCGTTTTCGACGCGATGGAGCGCCTCCCGGATCACCTCATCCATGTCGATCAGTTTTTGGGCCTCTTCCTGGTTGAGGATGGAGAGCGCCTCCGGCGTTTTCACCCGCCGTTTTTTCTTCCGGCCCGGCATCAGATTCCCCAGCATCTCGCGCAGGTTCATCTCAAGGTCTTCCATCCCGATATTGGAGATGACCCCGATCGGCGGCGCCCCTTTGTCCTTCACCTCCAGCTCGACAAAACGCTCATTCATCTTTCCCTCCCTCAACTGCTTTCTCAGCTTCTCCCGGCTCTGATCGTACGACTCCGGATGCGGGGGGGCCCCCTCCCGCGACTCGCTGTAAACGCCGGGCGGGAGCGGCGAGGGGGGCGGAGGAAGCAACAGGTCCAACAGCCGCTCTTCGGCGAGCTTCGCCGATTTTTCCTGAACCGATTCGGCGTACTGCGCCTTCATCATATTGACCGCCAACTCGACCAGATCGCGGACCATCGATTCCACATCCCGGCCGACATATCCCACCTCGGTAAACTTCGACGCCTCCACCTTGATGAAGGGGGCCCCCGCCAGCTTGGCGAGGCGCCGCGAGATTTCGGTCTTCCCGACCCCGGTCGGTCCGATCATGATGATATTCTTGGGAAGGACCTCATCTTTCAGCTCCGGAGGAAGACGCTGGCGCCGCCATCGGTTCCTCAAGGCGATCGCGACCATCCGCTTCGCCTCCCGCTGGCCGATGATGTACTTGTCAAGCTCCTCCACGATCTTGCGAGGAATCAAATCTTCATAATTTCGAGTAAACATGAATTCCTTTCTTTTAAAATAGGCCGAGCCTGAGGTTCAGGTTGAGCAAAAACATTGTTTAACTCTTCCTTAACCTGAACCTCAGCCTTAACCTCGAAATCAGCCTGAACCTGCCCTACAACTCTTCAATCGCGATCTCGCGGTTGGTATAGATACAGATATCGGCGGAGATCGCCATCGCTTTTTCGACGATGGCGCGGGCGTCGAGCGTCGAGTTTTGCAGCAGCGCCTTGGCCGCGGCCTGGGCGTAGGGCCCTCCCGATCCGATCGCGAGGACGCCGTCCTCAGGCTCTATGACGTCGCCGGTCCCGGAAATGATCAAAGAGGTCTCCCGGTCGACCACCGCTAAAAAGGCCTCCAACCTCCGCAAGATTCGGTCGGTCCTCCAATCTTTGGCCAGTTCCACCGCCGAACGGGCCAGGTTCCCGTGATATTGATCCAACTTCGCTTCAAATTTCTCAAAGAGGGTAAAGGCGTCCGCCGTCGCCCCGGCGAAGCCGGCCAAGATCGTATCGTTGTAAATCTTGCGGACCTTCTTGGCGTTTCGCTTCATCACGGTCGCCCCCAGGGTGACCTGGCCGTCTCCCCCGATGGCCACCCGTCCCTCTCGGCGCACCGACAAGATCGTTGTTCCCCGCAGATGCGGCGCCCCGTCCTGAATCATTTCGGCGGCGCTCCTTTCTCGCCCCGAGGATGGGCCTGGTCATACACCTGGGTCAAATGATCGATCTGCAGATGGGTATACCGCTGGGTGGTGGACAGGCTGGCGTGCCCCAACATCTCCTGGACAGAACGAAGGTCCGCTCCCCCCTCGAGAAGATGGGTGGCGAAGGTATGCCGAAGGCTGTGGGGGGTCAGCGCCGGCTTATCGATCTCTCTCATATATTTCTTGACGATCCGCTCCACGCTGCGAGAAGTCAACCTTCCTCCCCGCGGATTGCAAAAAAGTCCCTCGGCGCCGGGGGGGCGCGCGTTCAAATAGGCGGCGACCGCCTCCATCGCCGTGGAGCCGATCGGAACGATCCGCTCTTTTCGGCCTTTTCCAAAAACCTTCAACATCCCCGATTGAAAATCGATATCTTCCGGTTCAAGAGAGACCAGCTCCGAAACCCGCGCGCCGGTCGCGTAAAACGCCTCTAGAATCGCCCGGTCTCTCAGAACGATCCAGCCTTCTCCCCGGGGGGAGGTCATTAATCCTTGGGCTTGATCGACCGTTAGGAAACGGGGAAGGGGCCGCTCCTGCTTCGGGCTCGCGACCTGTTTCGCCGGGTTAAGCGCCATCTTCCCCTCACGAACCAGGTACTGAAAAAAGGAGCGAAAGACCGCCAATTTTCGCGCGACTGTTTTCTTTTGAGCGCCTCTCTTCTGCAAATCGGCAAGGTACGCCCGGATCATGAAGGGGTCGATCTTTGCGGGGTCCGGCTCCTTACCGTTCCCTTCCGGCCCCCGCTTGATCAGAAACAACCTAAACGCGGCAAGGTCCGAGAGGTAATTTCGAAAGGTATGGGGAGAAACATCCCTTTCTACTTCGAGATATCGGCCAAAATCTTGTATTGCGCGATCCATTCCGAAAGATCTCCAAGGGCCCGCTCGACGATCTTCTGATGGCGAAGGGCCTTGTTCATTTTTCCCTTTCCGGCGCTTTTCCCGGCCTCCTCAAGCGGGGGAAAGAGCCCGAAGTTGGAGTTGATCGGCTGGAAAAAGAGGGGATGACTCCGCGTAATGTAATGAATCAGCGCGCCGTGGGCGGTGGTCTTCGGCGGCGGCGTCAGCTTCTCCCCGCGGAGCGCCCGCGCGGCGTTTGCGCCGGCCAGGTATCCCATCGCCGCCGATTCGACATATCCCTCCACCCCCACGATCTGACCCGCCATAAAGAGCCCGGGGCGGGTGCGGACCTGCAGCGTCTCCGAGAGAAGGCGGGGGGCGTTGATGAAGGTATTCCGATGGAGGCTCCCCAAGCGGAGAAACTCGGCGTTTTCCAACCCGGGAATCATTCTGAAGACCCGCTTCTGCTCCGGATATTTGAGCTTGGTCTGAAAACCGACCATATTGTAACAGCTCCCAAACCGGTTTTCAGCCCTCAGTTGAACGACCGCGAACGGCCTCGTTCCGCTCTTGGGATCGATCAACCCGACCGGCTTCATCGGGCCGAACACCGGGGTCAGCCTCCCCCGCTCCGCCAGGACCTCGATCGGAAGGCATCCTTCGAAATAAGGAACCTTCTCGAATTCCTTCGCTTGAACTTTCTCGGCGGCCATCAGCGCGTCATAAAACCTCTGATACTCCGCTTCGTTCATCGGGCAATTCAAATAATCGGCCCCCCCTTTGTCGTAACGGGAGGCGCGGAAGACGACATCTAAATTGACGCTCTCCGCATCGATAATCGGAGAGATCGCGTCAAAAAAATAGAGATGGTCTGAGCGGGTCAGTTTTTGGATCGACTCCGCCAGCGAATCGGAGGTCAGCGGGCCGGTGGCGATCACCGCCACGCCGTCGGCCGGAATCTCCTTGACCTCTTCATTCAGGACGGTGATGTTCGGATGATTTCGAATCGATTCCGTCACCCGGGCGGAGAAGAGCTCGCGGTCGACCGCCAGCGCCCCCCCGGCGGGGAC
>DATDON010000238.1:0-2384 GCA_035293225.1 Candidatus Manganitrophaceae bacterium | reverse complement strand
GCCGTCGCGGTCAGCGCCAGCACGGGGACGCCGCCGAAGCGGGATTTCAAGCCGGAGAGATTCCTGTAAGAAGGGCGGAAATCATGCCCCCACTGGCTGATGCAGTGGGCTTCATCGACGGCGATGAGACTGATCCGGCATTGCGCCAAGACGTCGAGAAGGGGGCCCTCGAGCCCCTCCGGCGCGGCGTAAACGAGGTCGTACTCCCCCCCTTTCAACCGATCGATCCGCTCCCGGCGCTCCGCCGCGGTCAGGCTTGAATTGAGGAAGGCGGCGCGAATCCCGACTTCGGTCAGCCCGTCGACCTGATCCTTCATCAGGGCGATCAGCGGAGAGATGACGAGGGTGGTCCCGGCGAGGACGCGGGAGGGAATTTGATAGGTCAGCGATTTGCCGGCCCCGGTCGGCATCACCCCGACGCAGTCCCGCCCCGACAACACGGCCTCGATGATCTCCTCCTGCCCCGGCCGAAACGCGGAATAGCCGAAGGTGGAGCGCAAGACCTCGTCAGGCGCGGGCCGAGTGAGATTCCGCTCGGCGCGGGCCGATTCGGCCATCCTTTTAAGAGAGGCGACCATCGGGGGATCGAAGAGCTGAGGGTCCGCGCGGAAGAGGGCGCGCAACCGGCCCAGCCGCTCTTCGAAGCGCCGGCGCGGGTCGGCCTCTTGAGCGTCGCCCAAGGCGACGAGGCGGGCGAGGGCCTCCACCTCCTGATCGACCTGTTCTTTGGACCAAAGCGAAGACATGATGGAGCGAGCATAATCGAGATCATGAAAAAACTCAAGCAAGAAGCGCAGGCCGATTTATCTTTATTCCCCTCCTTTGGAAAGAGGGGGGAGAGGAGGGTTGGTTCTCGCTATTTCCGAAAAAATATGTTAAAAAGACGAACCTGAACCGCGTCCCGGCCCGGGGCGCCCCGCATGAGGAGAAGATGACTCTAAAATGGATACCCTGGACCGTCGCGTCCGCCGCCCTTATTCTGACGACGACCGGATGCGCGAAAAAAGAGTTTCCCCTGCCGGGCCATCCGGGGGGGCAGATTTACAACGGCATGACCCGTTCCGATGTCAGATGTTATCGGTGCCACGGCGATGAGGGAAGAGGGGGAGGGCGCGCCCCCGCCCTGATCCAAAACGGCAAGACGATCGAGCGGGACCTCTTCCTGAAGACGGTTTTGAACGGCCGGAAGAATATGCCGCCGTTCGGAAGCGTTCTAAAAGAAGAAGACGTCCTTCAGATTATCGACTGGCTGGAAAAAGTTTCGCAACAGTGACCGGCGGGCGCCTTCCCGGTCATCCCTCCCTTTCATGTTTCGCCCACTCCGGTCCGAAATCGAGGATGATATAGCTCCCGGAGGTTTTATCCTTTTCCAAGACCAAGAGGTTGCCCGCCGCAGCCTCGTCTAAAAGCTGACTGAAGCTCCGGAACCCGTAATACGACTCATCGAACCCCGGCTTCTGCCGCTTGAGGGTCTGTTTGACCATCGATCCCCAGACCTTCGATTCCTCTCCCCGATCTTTCCGGATCGCCTCAAAGGTATCCAATACGAGGTGGAAGGCCTCCTCTTTTTTGGCCTCCTTCTTCTCATCATCTCTCTTCTCTTCCGCTTTAACATGCACGGCCTTGGCGCCGTGCCGGACGATTTTCGGCTTTCGGACCTTCGCCGCTTCACGCTCCAGATCATCGTAAAAGATGAACTCATCGCAATTGGAAATGAGCAGGTCGGAGGTGGACTTTTTGACCCCGACGCCGATGACCGTCTTATTGTTCTCGCGCAGCTTGCTCACCAAAGAGGAAAAATCGGAATCGCCGCTGATGATCACGAAGGCGTTCACGTGCGACTTGGTGTAGCAGAGGTCGAGCGCGTCGACCACCATCCGGATATCGGCGGAGTTTTTCCCCGATTGCCGAATGTGCGGAATCTCGATCAGCTCGAAGGCCGCCTCATGGAGCCCCGCCTTGAATTCCTTATAGCGGTCCCAATCGCAATAGGCCTTCTTGACGACGATGTTCCCCTTCAACAGCAACCGTTCCAGCACTTTCTTAATGTCGAACTTCGCGTACCGCGCGTCGCGCACCCCGATCGCCACGTTCTCCAAGTCGCAATACACCGCCATATTCAGCGTACCCTCAACAATCGCCATTCATTCTTCCTCCACGGTTTTTTCCATTGTACTGATATGAAAGAGAGAAGTCCAGCGAGGCGGTTCAAAACTTGCCTTTTTTCGCCCCTTCGTCTATGTTACCCGCAATATCCTAAGAAGGAGTGACGATGAACAAGATCGGCCGCAACGATCCCTGCGGAAAGATCCCGTATGACTTCGGATGGCTTTGGAAAGAGCTGGGGTTGGAGAAGGAAAGGGGGAAATGAAAAACGTTTGAAT
>DATDON010000237.1:0-3550 GCA_035293225.1 Candidatus Manganitrophaceae bacterium | reverse complement strand
AGGAGCCCCTCCCTGAACATGGCGTAAAGGATCCTCCGGTGAACCGGCTTGAGGCCGTCCCGGACGTCCGGAAGGGCGCGGCCGACGATCACGCTCATGGCGTAATCGATATAGGCCGATTTCATCTCGCTCTCAAGGTTGACGCTGGTTCTTCTTTCCTCTACGGGCATCGTCGCTCCTTACTTAAAACGCGCGGGTCGGTCTTCATAGGGCGCGCCGACCTGTGCGCCCAAACGAGGGCGGACACGCCGGTCCGCCCCTACCGACCCTTTCTTAAATGTCGAGGTTCTTGACCTCCCCCGCATGCTGCTGAATAAACAGCCGGCGCGGCTCGACCTCGTCTCCCATCAGGACGGAAAAGATCCGCTCTGTCTCCACCGTGTCTTCGAGCGTGACCTGCAAAAAGGTGCGGGTTTCGGGGTTCATCGTGGTCTCCCAGAGCTGTCCCGGGTTCATCTCTCCCAACCCCTTGTAACGTTGAATCGCGAGCCCTTTCTTCCCCCGATCCAGGACATGGGCGATGACCCCCGCGGGGGTCGGATAGGCCTTCTCGCCGTCCGGGTCGGAGACCCGATACGGCGGCGCTCCCAGACCGATCTTCTGGGGGGAGAGGTTCCGCAGCTCCCGGAATTCGGGAGAGGCGACGAGCGCCTCGTCGATTTTAATGAGATGCCCGCCGTTTTTCTGAACCTGGCATTCGATCCGATACGATTTATGCTCTTCGTCCTGGCCGATCGAGGAGGCGATGGAAAGGGTCGGATAATTAGACGCCCAATACCGCTTCGCTTTTTCCAACAGGGCGTTAAGTTCTTTTTGGTTCCGCAGGAGGTCGCGGTCGAGCGTCGCGTCCAGCGTCAAGGCGCGGAGGATCTCCGGATCGACCTGCTTATGGGCGAAATGCTCGATCAGCGATTCGTAGGCGATCAACTTCTTGAGAAAGGCCTTCACCTTCGCCCCCCCCACAAACTCTCCCCCACGCTTTCCGGCGGGACCGTCGGCGCTTTCCTGGTAAAGCCGAACCTCTTCTCCGGCCATCCCGATAAGGTATTCCCGCAGCTCCGCCTCATTTTTGATATACCGCTCGGTCTTCCCCCGCTTCACCTTAAAGAGGGGGGGCTGCGCGATGTAGATATATCCCTTCTCGATCATCTGCGGCATCTGCCGGTAAAAGAAGGTCAGAAGCAAGGTCCGGATGTGGGCCCCGTCGACGTCGGCGTCGGTCATGATGATCACCCGGTGATATCGGGCCTTGGCGATGTCGAAATCCTCGGCCCCGATCCCGCATCCCAGCGCGGTAATCAGAACCCGGATCTCTTCGGAGGAGATCATCTTGTCGAACCGCGCCCGCTCGACGTTCAAAATCTTCCCCTTGAGGGGAAGGATCGCCTGGAAACGCCGGTCGCGCCCCTGCTTGGCCGACCCTCCCGCGGAGGCCCCTTCCACGATGTAGATCTCGCTCAGGGCGGGGTCTTTCTCAGAACAGTCGGCGAGCTTTCCGGGGAGCGAGCCGCCGTCGAGGGCGTTTTTCCGCCGGATGAGCTCCTTCGCCTTCCGGGCCGCCTCCCGCGCCCGCGCGGCGTTCAGCGATTTGTCGATGATCTTTCTGGCGATGGAGGGATTCTCTTCAAAGTATTCGCCGAGCGCCTCGTTGACCGCCGTCTCGACGATCCCCTTCACCTCGGAGTTGCCGAGTTTGGTCTTCGTCTGCCCCTCAAACTGCGGGTTCTGTATTTTGATGGAGATCACGGCGGTGAGCCCTTCCCGAACGTCGTCCCCCGTCACCGTCTCCCCGTTTTTCAGCATCCCGTTCGCCTGCCCGTAGTTGTTGACGGTCCGGGTCAAGGCCGACTTGAACCCGACGAGATGGGTCCCCCCCTCCTTGGTGTTGATGTTGTTCGCGAAGGAGAAGAGGTTCTCGGAGTAGCTGTCGTTGTATTGCACCGCCAGCTCCAAGACGATCGCATTCCTTTCCCGCTCGATAAAAATCGGTTTGTGCAGAGGGCTCTTGTTCTCGTTGAGCATCTCGACGAAAGAGACGATCCCTCCTTTGTAGCAGAACTCCTGCTTTTTTTCGGTCCGTTCGTCTTCGAGGGAAATCCGAAGCCCTTTATTGAGAAAGGCCAACTCGCGCAGACGCTGGGCGAGGATGTCGGATGAGTACTCGGTCAGCTCGAAAATTTCGGGGTCCGGCTTGAAGGTGATCAGCGTCCCACGCTTCTTGGTCTTCCCCGTCACCTCCAGCGGGCCGAGCGGCTTCCCCCGCTGATAGCGCTGCTGGTAGACCGACCCTTCCTGTTTGATCTCCAGCTCAAGCCACTCCGAAAGGGCGTTGACCACCGAGACGCCGACGCCGTGGAGCCCTCCGGAGACTTTGTAGGTTTCGTTGTCGAATTTGCTTCCGGCGTGGAGGTAGGTCAGCGCCACCTCCGCCGCGGAAACCTTCTTATCGGGGTGAGGCTTGGTCGGAATCCCCCGCCCGTTGTCGATCACCGTCACCGAGTTATCGATATGGATGATCACTTCAATCTCGTCACAGTGGCCCGCCATCGCCTCGTCGACCGAGTTATCGACCACCTCATAGACCAGGTGATGAAGACCGTCCGGGCCGGTGCTCCCGATATACATCGCGGGGCGCTTTCGGACCGCTTCCAAGCCTTCCAGAATCTTGATTTTCCCGGCGTCGTACTGTGATTTTTCTTCCGTCATATCGATCATCTCGAATCCTTTAAAATATAGGTGTCCTTCCTCTGACCTCCGGGGAATGGTTTCCGGAAGAACGGAAACCAATCGCCCCCCCCGGACCCAGGCGCTAGACCCGCATCGGCATGATCACGGAGAGAAACCCCTCTTCTTGGATCAAACAGGGAGAGAGGGCGTCTTTAAACTCAAGGGTCGCCTCGCTCCCCTCCACCGCCGACAAGACATCGAGGAGATATCGGGCGTTGAAGCCTGTGGCGAATCCTTCCCCCTTGAAGGAGGTTTCGATTTCTTCATTCGCCTCCCCTATGTCGGGGTTGCTGGAGCTGAGAAGAATCTGGTCTTTCTCCAGTTGAAACTTGATGGCGTTCGTCTTTTCACGGGCCAGAAGGGCGACCCGGCGAAGCCCCCCTTCCAGCGATTCACGATGAACCGTGACCTTCTTATCATTCCCTACCGGGATGACCTGCTGATAGTTGGGATAATTCCCCTCCATCAGCCTCGAGGTTAAGATCAAGGCCCCTTTCCTGAAAAATATCTGGTTCTTGCTGATGGAGAGTTCCGGCCTCTCCCGTTCCTCGGCCTTTTCACCATCGCGTCCCCCCTCTTCCAGCGCCTTTTTGATTTCTAAGATCGCCTTTTTGGGGACGATGACCTGTTGTTCCGGCGTCGGCCCTCCCACCTGCGGCGTTCCATCCTGCTCCTTGGATACTTCCAGCGGCCCTTCCGCCAGCGCCAGGCGGTGACCGTCCGTCGCCACGAAGCGGATCATCCTCTTTTTCCCTTGGCCGTTTTGAAGCTGGATCAAGAGGCCGTTGAGGATATACCGCGCGTCGTTCTCCCCCGCCGCGAA
>DATDON010000236.1:0-5013 GCA_035293225.1 Candidatus Manganitrophaceae bacterium | reverse complement strand
CGTTCAGCTTGATGCCGACGTTCCTTGGGAGGCCGTAGGCTTCCGGGTCGGCGCTGGAGAGGCCGATGAACTTCGCCTTCGGGATCGCCATCCGCTGGCTTTCGAAGGCGAGGTTGATCGATCCCTGCTTCACGACCGAATAGATATAGTAGCCCCAAGGGTCGTTGTCGACCAATACATAGACGGGGAGCTTCTTTTCTTCGTGCAGTCTCCTCGTGAGGCGGCGGACGCCGCGGGGGGGCTGGCCGTTGCCCGTCAGAAGGACGCAATTGTACCGCCGCCAGAACTTGTCTTCCGAGAGGCGGTTCCATTGCGTTCCCTTCTCGACGAGCAACACGAAGTCGGCGGCGCATTTTTTGATCTGAAGATATTCCGGCTCCACGATCGACGGGACCGAGTAGCCCCCTTTTCCGAGCCGCGCGCAGTTCACCGTGTCGCCGTCGTCGCTGAAGACGATCGGCCCGACGATGCTCCCGGCGTTCTCGGCGCGGACATGGAGCTCTTCGCGGAGCGCCACCAGCGACGCTTCCAAGTCTTCGATCAGCGGATCGGACTCGTCCTGGCTGTCGAAGGTGTTTTCGCTCGAGTCCTTCAGCGTATGCTTGGTCCGGTAGTAGATCTCCCTCAGCGAGGTGGTGAGGTTGGCGCGCTGCAGCTCGGAGAGGGCGTCGGCGACCAGGACCGTCTGCATGAACTTCTTCGCCATGCCGACGTTGAAGAACGAGCGGGCCTGCTTCTTCTTCCCCATCTCGATCATCCCCTTCTTCTCGCTGAAGGTGATGTTCGAGAGGGAGCGGACCGGGATCGTCAGGGTCGGGTCCTGCTTTCGCTCGGCGGCGGTGATCACGACGTCGGCGACGCCGATCAGCTTCTTCTCCACCGCAGTGACTTTCCGCTCTTTTTTCGCCATATGGTTTCCGCTCCTCCTTCAACCATTCCCAGAAGGTCAACGCTCTCCTATTTCTTTTTGCGCGTTGACTGTTTCTTCGTGATGCTCTTCGTGATGCTATCAGCCTTCGCCACGGGCGCAACCTTTCCTTTGCTTTTCTTCGGCGCCTTTTCGGCGGTTTCTTCGGCTTCGGGCGTTTCTTGATCTTCGACCGTTTTTTCCGGGAGCGGCGCCGGCTGAGGCGCATTATCGGGCGCCACCGGCGCGTCCCCTTCGACCCCCTCGGCCGTCACGATGATCGAATGGGGGAGGCCTTCGGGGCCGCCGGTTTTGCCGAGGGCGGCATTGGTCGCCTCGCCGCCGGTCCGCTTGAGGGCGATCTTCTGCAGTTGCTCCTTCAGTTTCTCGGCGGAGAGTTTTCCTCCCTTCAATCGATTGCAGGCATCGACCACCTCCTCGATGTAGAGCTCGAAGATATTCCGCCGGCGGAATTCCCCTTTGGCCCGCTCCCGCCGTTTGATAAAGCTCCCGAGCCGCCGGCCGCACTCTCGCAGCGCAAGGGTGATCTCCTTTCGGATCTCGTCGTAGTCGGCGATCGCCTCCTTCGATTCGCTGGTGAACGGGACCCAGACCGACGCCATGTGGACGAAGATCACCATCGGCCCGGCCGGAAGCGCCCCTCTCGACTGGGAGACGCCGTAATTGCGCCAGGAGGTTTCGAGGACCCCCTTGAAGGTGGCGCAGGCCGACTGTTGATAGAGGAGCGGGACCCGGTTGGCGTAGCGGATGACCCGGGCGAGCTCACCGTCGTCTTCCTGTTCTTCCCCTTCGGCGAGCGGGGCCTGTTTCTCTTCTTCTTTCTTCGGAGCGGCCTCCGGCGCCTTGCCGTAGGCGAGACCCGCTTCGATGGCGAAGGGGTTGCCCCGGTAGACCGCGGGGGGGCGGCTGACCGCCGTATAGAACTCCCCTTTGATCTGTTTGTAGAGCCCGGCGAGGATCGCGTTTTCGCCGATGGGGGAGAGGCAGTTGGTCGGTGGCGCCATGATCTTAGTCGACTGAATGGTTTTATAGAGACCCTCGGCGGCGGCGCCGTGGAGATCGCGCGGCTTCATCTCGGGCGAAATCTTCGCGGCCTTACAGACCTCCTCGGCGAGTTTCGGGGAGACGCGGCTGAACTCGCTCGACAGGAATCCGGAAAGCGAGCGGCTCTTGGTGTCGTGGAGCATCTTCAGGAGCATCCCGAACTCGATGCCGTACGGATGAGGTTTGATCTCGCGCGGCGGTGTCGGGAGTTCGTTCACCATCCGGGGATACTCTTTCGTCTCTCCCTCCGGGGTAACGTAGATCAGCCCGACGTGCGGATTGGCGATAGAGGTCTGCTCGAGGTAGTCGTCGACCGAGCCGCGTCCCTTTTGATATCGGCCTTCAATCTCGATCGTCACCTGGGTCCCGCGGGGGCTCTCCCACTCGACCTGCTTTTTTTCCAGAATACGGGGCTCGTTCTTCTTCGTATCGATCTGGACCTCAAAGTAATGGGCGGGGCTCTTCGCGCCGGTCCGGGAGATAATCTGGACCGGTCTTCCGGTCGTCAGCTGGCCGTACATCCCGGCGGCCGAGATGCCGATCCCCTGCTGGCCGCGGCTCATCCTCAGCCGGTGGAACTTCGATCCGTAGAGGAGCTTCGCGAAGATCGGCGGAATCTGCTGGCGAACGATCCCGGGACCGTTGTCGACGACCGTGATCCGAAAGCGGGTCGCCTGGCTCGGGGCGGGGGGCGCCCCGTCGTTTGAAACGACTTCGAGTTGCACGGTGACCTCCGGGAGGATCCCGGCCTCTTCGCAGGCGTCGAGGGCGTTGTCGACCGCCTCCTTGACGCAGGTGAGCATCGCCTTTCTCGGAGAGTCGAACCCGAGCAGATGCCGGTTCTTGGTAAAAAATTCCGCGACCGATATCTCCCGTTGCCGCGCCCCCATCTCGACGGCGGTCAGGGTCGTCCTCGGCCCAGAGGCGCGAGCGCCGGAGTTCGGCGCGGAAGCGCGGGGGGCGGACTTCGGCTCGCCGTCCTCGGTGTTGGATTTTGGAAGATCAGGTTTGTTGCTCCGTTTAGACATGGCGCCTCTCAATCTTCATGACCGCCCTTTTGTATAATCGAATTCTCTCGTCGAGTCAACCCACCCTTGATTCCGGGGCCGCCGGTAAGGCCTAGCGAGGTTGCGTTTTCTGAGTCGATGACATATGGAGCGCCGCTCCAAACCCCGCAGCGCAGGACCGGGGGCGAGGTTAAGAGCGCGAGACCTGTCCAGTAAGGGGAGCCGATTATCTAAGCATCGAATATCTTGATGTACTTCTCATAAAGCTGGTTCACGCGGCGCGATCGGACATAGTCGTGGTTGCGGAAGCCGCCGCCGAAGGCGCGCGGGATGTGGAGCAGCTCGTGGATCAGCGTCTTGGTTTTTTCGGAATCGGGGAGTGGGTCGTAGTTTTCGGTGACCAATTCGATCACGTAATGCGCCTGAAGTTGCAGGCCGGTCTGGAGCGCCTTGGGAAGGGCGTGGCAACGGGCGAGGATCCGGCGGCTCCGGGTCCCGCTGCTTCGAATGACCCGGACCCGAAGCGGGTCGATGTGATCCAACGCGAGCGACCGGATGATTCGGGCGATCTCCCCCTCGATATCGGGGGCGGCAGCGTACTCCATCACCTCTCCTTCGGAAAATAAGCGACTATAACCGACTCTTTTTTAAAATGCAACGGTCCGCGCGGCCGCGGCTTCTCCTTCCCAACCCGACTCTTAACATACAAAAAAGAAGTAAAGCAGACATTTTTGTCGTATATTGGACAAAAATGTTTTTAATTCTCAACGCTGCAGAACCCTCACCCATCATCTTTTTGATCGCGCAGAAGAAATTTTAAAAAGGGGTTTGGCCGCTATTTTCCGAATGGAAAACGGTCGCGACCTGACCGCACGCTGTCGATCATCTCTCTTTGGTATAAAACTTGCCTCTTAAAATGGCGTTATTATCCGGACGCTCAACTTCTACAATTTCTATATATTATATATTCTTTATATTATATATAGATGAAGTGAGGGAGGGATTGGGATAAGGCGGTCGGTTACGAGGGTGTAATCGCTGTCATTCGGCGAAGGCGCCATTCTCTTGGATCGTTCAAGGGATGGCGTTTTTTTTTGTTCATTTTCATCTCAAATGGGGGTTCAGCTTTCTCAACGTTATTTATGACAAGGAGAAAAAAACGACCATGACACGACATCGGATCAATCTCACCTTCATTTTACTCGGAATGTTCGCGTTGCAAACCTGGTTGCTGGCGCCGTCGGCCGCCCATGCGGGCGGAACGATCAAGATCGACGACGACCGCAGCGTGAGCGTCGGGATGGGGCTGCGGAGCAGCTTCAACATGATTGAAGACGCCGCCCCCAACGGGGAAGACCGGTCAAAGGACTTCGCTCTGGACAACTTCCGTTTTTATCTGAGCGGCCAGCTCCATAAAGGGATCGCCTTTGAATTCAACACCGACTATGACACCGCTCCGGCGGGAACGGAGGATATCCGGGTTCTCGACGGGGTCCTAAAATTTGGATTCAATGATTACGTAAACATCTGGGTCGGCCGTTTTCTCCCTCCGAGCGACCGCTCAAACTTGAGCGGCCCTTATTACCTCAACTCCTGGGACTTTCCGTTTGTTCAGATGTACCCGGCCGTCTTTGCCGGGCGTGATGACGGGGCCGCCCTCTTTGGCCAGATCGGTGGAGGGATGTTCAAATATCAGGTCGGCGCGTTCGAAGGGTTGGGAGACACGACCGGCGGGCCGAATCAGAAGGACAATCTTCTCTATGCGGGCCGTTTGACCCTCAATCTCTGGGACCCGGAGCCCGGTTACTACAACAGCAGCACCTATTACGGAGCGAAGAACGTCCTCGCGATCGGCCTGGCGGCAATGAATCAAACAGACGCGGTCGGGACGGCGGCGGCGCCGGGTGATTTTAAGGGATGGAATGTCGACCTCCTTGTGGAGCGGAACCTCGGAAGCGCCGGGGTCGCGACACTGGAGGGGGCCTACTACGACTATGACAACGATGGCCTCGCCGCGGAAGGGGACGGCTACTT
>DATDON010000235.1:0-2976 GCA_035293225.1 Candidatus Manganitrophaceae bacterium | reverse complement strand
GGTGGCTTATGCAATTTCAACAAGAGACGCGGGATGGGGAGATTGAGGTCAACGACGCCTGGATCGAACAGGAGGCGCGGATCCCTTGGCAGGTCTATCGATCGAGATACCCCTGGACGGAGCGAGAGGAGTCTTTTTCAGAGAAAAGTCTGAAAGAATGGCGGCGTTGGATTGGAACGCGAATCCCTCGGGTCGGTTGTCACGGCGATTTTTGGTCGGGAAATTTTTTCCTGAACGGCCCCACGCTCTCTGTCTTTGACTGGACCTTCTCCAAAAGGGGCGCCCTCCCTTTCGATGATCTCTTCCTCTTCATCTCTTCGCTGGTGGTCGATTTTCCGGGGCGCAACGAAGAAGGAGACGAGACCGGGTCATTTGAGAAGATTTTTTTCGATCCACATTGGCTGCGCCGGAAGATCCAAGAGACGCTCGCCCTGTTCTTTTCCGAACTGAAACTTCCTCCCCCCCTTTTGTCCCAACTCTTTCCGTTGTTTCTTCTTAAGATGGCGATCCGGAAAGAAGGAGAATATCAGATCCACTCCCGACGGAATCCGGTCTGGAGAGAACGCCTCCTCTCTTACATTCGAAACGAAGAGCGGTTTATCCATTTATAGGAATTATAGGAACGAGGCCTCAGGAAAGAAAGGAGGAGGCGAACTGTTCGGTTCGATCTTTCCCCTTTTTCTTGGCGAGATAAAGGGCGGTGTCGGCGGCCCGGATCAGGTCGTCGGGGGTCTGGATCGCCTTTTCCGGTAAGGTCGCTACGCCGAGGCTGATCGTGATCTTTTTGGTCGAATCAAAATCGGTGTAGTAATGCTTCCGGACCGCCTCCCGGATCCGCTCTCCCTCTTGAAAAGCCCCGGCCAGATCGGTCTGGGGAAGGAGGATCACGAATTCCTCTCCCCCGTATCTCGCCAGGAAGTCGGTCTTTCGGATGGCGCCCTTAATGACCGACGCGACCTCCCTCAGCGCCCGGTCTCCTCTCCGGTGGCCCAAGGTGTCGTTGATCCATTTGAAATCATCGATGTCGAGCAAAATGCAGGAAAGGGAGAGATGATAACGGATGGCGCGGCTGAACTCTTCCTCCAAGCGGGCGTTAAAAGAGCGGTGGTTGTGGGTCTCGGTCAAGAAATCGATCATGGCGAGTTTTTCCAGGTCGTTTTTCTCCTGAAGGAGGCTCTCATAATGATGGGCGTTTCGGATCGCCTGCGCGCCGAGCCGGGAGACCCATTCCGAAAATTGAAGCTCATGAGGGGTCAACAATCTCTTGCTGGAAACGCGCAAGAAAAGATCTCCCAGAATTTTTTCCTGCCGGATCAGAGGGGAGATCAGGATCGAATGAACCGAAACCGTTCGCAGGATCTCTTGAAAGGGGGCGAGCATCGCATGATCGCGGGCGTCCGGGATGAAGAACGACTCCCCCATCCGGCCGGCGTGAACGATTTCAGGATACTTCTTTAAATCGAGCGGAATCCGTTTCGCTTCCGGCGCCTCGTGCGTCGCGACGACGTAGCCGATCTCTTTTTTATCGTCGACGAAGACGATCGAGCTGCGGAAAACATCGATCCGTTCCGAAATTCCCCGAACCACTTGATAAAGGGCTTCGTTAAAACGATAGACGGAGAAAAACGATTTTGCGATCTTGAGAAGCGCTTCCCAGTCTTCTTTTTGTAATAATTCGTTGGAGCGGTCCATACGTTAAATATATCAGATTTTATGAAAAAAAAGGGTTCAGATTGTACTCCAAAATGGTATTTTCAAGCACTTGACCGGAACAGAGCGCAATAAAAGGCCTTCCGAGCGCTCGCGGAGAGCGGAATGTGACGCCGGTCACAATCAACGCTCGATCAGGTTCTCCTGTCTCGAACCGGTCTTGTAAGGGAAATCGGCGCCCTCGATCCGCGCGCCGTCTTTCAAATAAGAAATAGCGGCTTGCACACGGTTGTTTAAATGGAGTTTTTTGAGAATGTGCCGGAGGTGGATTTTGACGGTATGCTCCGAAATGCCAAGCGAGACGCCGATCTCTTTATTGCTCGCCCCTTTTCCGATATGGCTTAAAATTTCTTTCTCACGAGGGGTCAGCGGCCCGTGATTTGAAGCGGACACGGTCGGACTTGTCGAGGGGGAGTTAAAGAGCTTTGACGCCATTCGCCGCGGGAGAATCACCTCTCCTTGCTGGACCAAAGCGATACATTTATAGAGCCGTTCCGGCTCGATGTTTTTATAAAGATATCCCTTGGCCCCGGCGCGCATCACGGCGAAAATATTGTTCTCCTCTTCCGAAAAAGCAAGGATGATGATATGGATCGTCGGGCAAACCTCCTTGATCAAGGGAATCGCTTTCAGGCCGTCGCAGACAGGCATCTGAGAATCCATCAAAATGACATCCGGTTTAAGCTCTTTCGCCTTTTGCGCCGCCTCGATCCCGTCTTGGGCTTCTCCTACGACTTTCATCCCTTTCGCGAATTGAAACAGGGAGACCAACCCCTTCCGAACGAGCGCCTCATCGTCTACAACGAGAAGACGAATCTCGTTCTTTGGGAAAAGGAGGGGGGTTTTCTTTATGGCCGATTCCTTCATTTTGAACCCCACTTGTTTTATATCCTTAATCTATCCGAATCAAACAGCCGGAGTCAAGTGATGGGAGCGCCCCCTTTCAAAGGGGAGGAGTCTTCTGATTTATTAACTCATGTTACGCACGGAACAGTGGGTCATGGGCCTTTGGTCCACCGGCGCCTCATCAAAACATGTTTCCCCTCCTTTGTAAGGAGGGGCGAGGGGAGGTAGAGCGCCACGGTGTGTATTCCGTGTCGCTTTCTACCCCACCCCGCCTCCCCTTACAAAGGGGAGGAGTTCCCTAGAACTTTCGTGCGTAACATGATTTATTAAGCTTCATCAAATTCGGGCACGACCCAATTTCAATGAGCCCCTCACGATAAATATTCTTGTTTTGATCGGATCAGGTTGCTAGAATGGGAC
>DATDON010000234.1:0-4842 GCA_035293225.1 Candidatus Manganitrophaceae bacterium | reverse complement strand
TAGGCGTGCTGCAGCAAATAGGGGCTCGTTTCATGAATGAGCCGATTGGCGCGTGGTTTTTTCTCCATCGATATTCCTTTTTCAGGTTTCAGGGTAGGGGCAGGCCCCCGTGACCTCCTGGAAATGGTTGGAGGTAGAACGCAAACCGCGCCTGCCCTGGGCGGCCCCGGGGGGCCTCCCCTACAAAACCGGTGACACGGTTGTTTTTGCGTTTATATCAATTCATCTTAAATCCACCGAGGGGGGTTTGTAAATAGGATAGATTTTTATCCCCCGGGGGCCCGATTTCTTGACAGTATGTCGAATGTCGATTATCTTTACACTAAAAAAGGAGGGATTTTATGGATGAATTGGAGGGGGAGACGCAGGTCGGGGGGATGGATGAAGTCGGGGCGCAAAAAACGATTCCCGGCAAAGAGAGTTTAAAAAAACCGGCGGGGAGGGTCGGTTCGCCTTTATTGGTTTTTCTCCTCTTTATTGTTTTGATCGCCGTGGGAGGTTTTTATTATCTTCAGTCGCAGCAACGGATGGAAGAGATGCGGGTCACGGTCGATAGCCTTAAAAAGGAGGCGGAGGCCAAGACCCGAACGATCGCGAAGTTGACGAGCGATCTTAAAAATAAGGAGGAGGGTCTCCAACAGGCGAACGCGGAGGGGGAGCGATGGAAGGGAGAGGCGGAAACAATGCGGCTCGCCCTGGCGCAAAAAGATTCGGAAATGGCGGAGCTTAAGCATATGGCGGCCATGAAGTCGAAGCTCCCTAAAAACGTCCAGGCCCTTCAATCCAAATTGGCCCAAAAAGAGATCGAAATCGCCCGTCTTCAAAAGGCGGGCGCCGAGCATGTGGAGTGGCTCCGTCTCCTTTCGTCTTCTACGGCCCATCTGATCCGGTTGACTCCTTCCAAAGAAGGGGGAAAGGCGGCGGGGGTCCTTCTTTTTGATCCCGGCAAGCCGGGGGCGCTCTTCTACGGCTACAATCTTCCCAAGCTTCCAGCGGGGAAGACTTATCAGCTTTGGGCGATCAAGGATCGTCCGACCTCGATGGGGACCTTTCAGCCGATGGGAGATCAAACCGGCGTCGTCAAAGCTCAAAAGGCGGGGGGGCTCGAAGGGATGAAACAGTTCGCGGTGACGGTCGAGCCGGCGGGAGGACGTTTTCAGCCGAGCGGCCCCACCTATCTTCTTGGAGCGGTCGCGGGGGTCGTGGGGTTGTAGAGACGCTGCATGCAGCGTCTCTATCCAAAGGCGGGCGGCCCTTGAGGGCCCGTTTAAATGGATCGCCCGCTTGATTTATGACGCTTTTCTCGACCGATCGCCCAGCGCCTTTTCGACCGCCGCCCGGATCGCCTCTTTTTTGCCGATCCCTCCGATGAATTGAACAAATCGGCCGTTCGAAAAGAGGGCCAGGGCCGGAAGGGACGAAATTTCATACTCCGCAGGGATCTGATGATTTTCAGCGACATTCATTTTGTAGACGGCGATCCCGCGGTTCTTTTCTTCCAAGAGGCGATCGAGTTCATATAAAAGCGACTTACAGTTGCGACAGGCGGGAGACCAGAATCCCACCAGGGTCGGCGTCGGGGCGCTCTCGATGACTTTATCGAACGAGTGGTCCGTCAGGGGAGGGATCATCTTTTCTGCCCTCTGAAGAAAAAGATTTTCTAACAGAAAATAGCATTTTTCAATGCGATACTGCAACCTTTCCTAAAATGCGATATCGAACGCCGGGAATCGCCCATAGAAAGAGAATGGAGCGCCGCATGCGAAGGAGTGGAAATGAGCCCTCTTAAAATCATTGGAATGAATGAAATGAACGCCATCTTTCATGTGACCGACCGCCTCGGAATATCGAGAGAGGCGATCGTTGTTCCGCTCGGCCCCGCCTCTCCCGGACGGGTTCGCCGTCTTTCAAACGGTAAATTCGAAATCACGGTCGACGCCGACCGACCGATCGAGGAATGGGTCAACATCATGGAAAAGGAGTTGTCCCCCCTTTTGGAGGGGTGACCGGCTTTTCTGAAGCGCCCAGGGCTCATCCCTCCGCCGGTTTCAGTTTGGATTGAAAATATTTTTCGCCCGTGGAGGTCAAATACCAGCTTTTCATCCCCCCTATTTTTTGGGACCCCTCCGCCAACCAGCCGTTTTTGGCGCACCCCGCCAAGACGTCGGAGAGGTTCTTCGGTTTTTCGGCGCGGCATTTGGAAAGGCGTTCGGAGACCTCTCGGATCGTGAAAAGAGGGGCGCTCTCGGCGTGGAGGAGGTAATAGGCGATCGCGACCACCGAATCGGTGTGCGACTTGAGGCTCAGCGAGGAATAAAACTCGTTGATCGGAGTGAAGCCCTTCCCTCCCTCGCGCGCCTCCGGTTTTGGATCGGCGCGCCGACCGTCGGCCCCCTCTTGAAGCAGCCGCTCCAGGACGACTTGAAAGGCAAGGCCCCGGTAGGGTTCATCGAGCCCCTGAACGCAATCGAGCGCCTGCTGAATTCGATTTTTGATGGTTTCGTTCTCCATCCGATCAGGTTCCTGGAAGCAGGTCGGCGAAATTTTTCAAAGATGGAAAGATATTCGATTCCTCTTGCGGCCTCCGGCTGCTCGCGTGGGTCTTGAATAAAAGGAATTGAATTCCGAACGCTTGAGCCGCCCTCAGGACCTCTTCATTGTCATCGACAAAAAGAGAGCGTGTTTTATCGAATTGAAGCGCGTTTTCCGCCCCCCTCCAAAATTCGATCTCCTCTTTCGGAAAGCCGATGTCGCTGGAGCAGAGGATGGCGCCGAAATAGGGGATCAAGGCCGTCTGTCCGAGCTTGATCTGGACGGTCCGGGGGTGGGCGTTGGTGACGAGAATGATCTCTTTCCGCCGGCGCTCCAAAAAATCGAGAAACGGCGCGACCCCCGGATGAACTTGGACCCGGTCGCAAATCCCTTCCTTCAGCGAAACGAGATCAAGGCCGAGCCGGTCGGACCAATAGAGAATGTCGGTCCAATTGAGGCTCTTTTCCTCCGACTTGTAGGCGGCGTAGAGCCGCTTTTTGGCCTCCTCCAACGGGATTCCATTTCGGTCGGCGTACTTTTCGGGGATCAGCTCTTCCCAAAAGTAGTCGTCGAAATGCTTGTCCAACAGGGTCCCGTCCATGTCGAGGAGGACGGTTTGAATTGAATTCCATGGAACCATCAGATGCAGTCTCCTATCCTGTTTTTGATTTTAAGAGAATTGTTTCCCCCTGTCAAAGGGAAATCTTCCGGAATTTTCCGGCGAAACTTGACGCCCGAGGCGCATTCGCAGTAGAGTCATCGGATTGAACAAGGGGATCGGATGTCGCGCTCCAAGCAATGGGATCTGGTGATCGTCGGAGGGGGGACGGGGGGGCTTGTCCTCGCGTTGGAGTTGGCGAAAAAAGGATACCGCATCGCCATCCTGGACCGGCAGCCCCGTTCCGCCGCCCCGCCGCGGGGGGAGATTCTCCAGCCGAACGGTCTGAAGGTATTGGACCGGCTCGGCCTCCTTCCCGATCTGTTGAATGGCGATACGTACCGGAACCATCAGGTCCGCTTTCGCCAAGCGTCCGGCGCCCCCCTTTGCACGGTGGACTACCAACGCCTTCCGGCCCCCTACTCATACTCTTTGATTCTGCTTCCGGAGGCAATCCAAAGACTTCTTTTCCAAAAAGTCGCCGTCTCCCCCGATATTGAGATCTTCCGGGGGGCCTCTTTTCTGTCGATTCTCCGAGAGCGGGAGGATGTCGCCGGGGTGGAAGCCGAGCAGGAGGGAGGAAGGATGACGCTGCGGGCGCCGGTCGTCGTCGGCGGAGATGGGGTCCGTTCGGCGGTCCGCGGCGCTTTCCGGATTCCGTTCAAACTCCGCCTCTATCGGGACGGGTATTTGACGGCGGTCATCGAACGTCCCCCCGGTTTTCAGGCGGAGTCGCTCTATTATCTCGGGAAGGGAACGATCTTGGGCGCCTTTCCGGTGTCGCGCGAAAAGCTTTATCTCTTTTATATGATCCCCGCCGGGGATCTCGATCGGTATCAAGGAGAAGGGCTCGACCGGTTGAAGGAGAAGATCCTCTCGATGGGCCCCGACATCCGGGCGCTCCTGGAGGTCCCCCTCAAGCGGCTCTCCTCCTGGAAAGAGATCTCTTTTATGCCCTGTTTTAAGGTCCGCTGCGGGACGTGGGTCGTTCAAGGGGGGGCGCTTTTAGGCGACGCCGCCCACGCGATGAATCCCCACGTGGCGCAGGGAAGAAACTCGGCGATGGAAGACGCGATGGCGTTGGCGGGGGCGTTGGAAGAATCGTTTCGGAAAGGCGATTTTTCCAGAAAATCGCTCCTGGCGTACGAAAGGAGTCGCCGCCCCCCGGTGGACGCTTTGCAGCGCATCGGCGATGAGATGGCCTGGCTCTGGAACAGCGGTTTTGCGCCGGTGGTATCGCTGCGGAACCGCGTTTTTCGGGGGGTCCACGCCGAGCGGGAGCTTCACGACAAAATGCTCTGGACCGTCTCCGGACTGAAGACGGCCCCTTTTAACCTTTATGACCGTTGGAGAGCGCTTTCCCCTCGGCCCGGCCCCCCGGTGTAAACGCGCCGCATTTTAGTAATTGACTTGTAAGGGCCAATCGGTTATTCTCACTAATTGCCTGTATTATCAACCTTTGGGATATTTTGATGAGATCACCTAATCGGATTTTATGGACGGCTCTATTGTTTTTCGCCATATCGGCCCATGCGGCCCTTTTTTCTTGCGCCTCCGCCGAAACGAAGAAAGAAAGGCATTATAAGAAAGGATTGGAATACGCGGCCCGCGAAAAATATCCGGAGGCGGTGGTGGAGTTCAAGAACGTCATC
>DATDON010000233.1:0-2677 GCA_035293225.1 Candidatus Manganitrophaceae bacterium | reverse complement strand
TCTTTGTGCGCGGCCCCCGCCCCGGCCCCCGCCATCGGGTTCATCATCTTATCTTTGAATTGGGCCAGGACCTCTTCCGTGATGACGGCGATCCCCAACTCCCGCGCCTTCTTCTCGGATAACTTCCGAACCATGCCGCGGAGGAAAAAGGGGGCTTTTTTCAGCCGCTCTTCCGCCTCCGGCGTCCAGGCAATCGGGTCGTTACTTTGTTTTGAACTTTCCATCAGACCCCTCAAAAAAAGATCTCTCTTTATCCCCGGTTAGGACGGGCTCGGCGCGCCTCTACGGATTCTTAGGAACTTCGCGGTTGAACTCCGAGAAATTAAAACTTCGCCCCAGCCGCTCCTCGGCCCGCTGCCGGACGATTTGCATCACCTCCGGCGTGATGTAAGAGATGTCGTTCTCGACGGCGTAACGTTCCACCCCGCGGGCCACCATCCCTCTGGCGAACGACGGGAGCCCCTTCAATCGCTCCATCGCGGCGCTCGACCACTCCAGGGTGAACTTCACCTCCAGGCCGAAGGTCTGCTCTTCGGCCAGACGGATTCTCTTTCCGCCGTATTGCCCCGGCTGGTATCCGCAGGCCGGGTCTTCCGCCAGATAATCTTGATGAACCGCAAAGGCGCGGCAACGGCACCCGCCGCAGATTTCCGAAAATTCGCACTCCCCGCACCGCCCGCCGAGACGGGGCTCGCGGAGATCGTTCAAAACGGGAGAGGTGTTCCAGATTTCGTCAAACGATTGGCTCCGAAGATTCCCGGCCGAAACCGGCATATAAGGACAGGGGGTGATATCCCCTTCCGGGGTG
Organism: Candidatus Manganitrophaceae bacterium; assembly: GCA_035293225.1. Taxonomy (GTDB): domain Bacteria; phylum Nitrospirota; class Nitrospiria; order SBBL01; family Manganitrophaceae; genus DATDON01. Next base: position 1,869 of record DATDON010000233.1, on the reverse strand, counting down.
ATTCGGCAGTAATACTTTCCGGCGGGGCAGCTCCCCTGCGCGTAATTTTTGAGGAGGGGGGAGTCGGGGTCGAGCTGATAGATGATCCGGCGGAAATGGGGGGCGCACTTGGCCCGGAGGATCAGTCCGCCGCTCTGGCCCGCGGGAGAAGCCCAGGGGTCCTCAAACCGGTCGAAGAGGCCGGAAGCCGACTCTAAACCCGGTCCCTGACCCCTGACCCCTGACCCCTGTATTTCGGACCCCTGACCCCCGACCCCCGCCTTTCCGACCCCTTGGGCGCGGGCCAGATAGGTGAGGATCTCTTCGTATTGGCCCGGATCGATATCGATCAGGTTTTCGCCCCGGCCCGTCTGCACCAGGAAAAAGAAGTTGAGGACCTTCGCCCCCAAATCGCGCGCCAGATCGATCATCCTGGGAATTTCGGAGACGTTCCAGGACATCACGCTCATGTGCAGGGAGAAGTCGAGCCCCTCTTCCCTTAAAAATCGCGTCCCCCGGACAGCGTTCTTCCAGGAGCCGGCCAACTGGCGGAAGGCGTCGTGCTTTTCGGGATCGACCGAATCGAGGCTGACCGAGGCCCCTTGCAGACCGCTTCGGCGCATCGCCTTCGCCTCGTCCTTTCCGAGCAACACCCCGTTGGTGCCGAGGACGCAGGTGAACCCTTTATCGGCCCCGTACGCGGCGATGTCGAAGATATCCTTTCGGACGAGCGGCTCTCCCCCCGTCAAGATGAGAAAAATATCGGGGTTGACCTTCGCCATGTCGTCCATCACCTTGAAACATTCTTCGGTGGTGAAATCGCCCGACACGTCGGCTTGGGGAAAAGCGCTCATGTAACAGTGGACGCAGAAAAGATTACAGCGCTGGGTGAGGTTCCATGAAACCGAATAAGCTTGGTAAGCCATTGAGGGGTCTCAAACAAAAAGCAATGAGCCTGCGAAGAAATGGCCAGCTATAAGGCCGCAGGAAGCGAGCCAACCGGAATGTACTTGTTGTACATGAGGATTGGCGACCGACCGAGAACGAAGTAGATGGCCGTTTATCCGCAGGCGACTAGAAGCCTTGGTAGCGCATCGCTTCGGCCCACCGCTCGGTCACCTCGTCTAAGATTTCGACGCTGACCCGGCCGATTCCCTTTTCACGCGCGTAGGCTTCGATCTCTTTCACCACGGTCCCCCGAACGAATGAGGGGATGGCGGCCATCCTTTTTTCGGCGTCGGCGTCCCAAGGAAGGATCCGCTCGACCCGGCGCGAGACCTGCGACCACTCATTATATTTGGCCTCCATCACCGAGGGATCGATCTCCCGAATCGCTTTCTTCCGGGCGTAGACTTCGATCCGCCAGCGGGTCATCTCCCGCATAAAGCCTTGCGGTATTTCCAAAAGCTTGGCGCTCGCCGCCTCGGTCCAGGCGATCGGCGCCAGCGCCTTTTCGATCCCGCTCTCTTTTCGCTCCAACGCCTTATGGTATTCGCCGCCGGCGCCGCAGAGGAAACATTGGTCCGGGATCGTTTTATGGGTGATCTGGCTGCAGATCGCGCAGATAAAATAATCGACCTCTTTCAGCATGAGGACGAACCGCGAACCCTTCGCCTCGCAGACGGGGCACTGCGCCGGAACCTGGCGGACGACATGGCCGCACATGCCGCAGAAATGAAAGGTCTCTTCCTCCGCGGGCGTTTCCCCCTTCGACATATTGGAGATCCGCTTTTTGATCTCATCGAGGGTGGTCGCGCCGGAAAGGACCGACTCCATCTCTTCGGTCGCCTTCTGGATCCCCGCTTCGGCCACCTCCAGGGTGATCCGTTCGGCCGATTGGGCGTAGGCGTAATTTTCGATATGCTGGCGGGTCGCGTCGCGCATGAAGCC
>DATDON010000232.1:0-11284 GCA_035293225.1 Candidatus Manganitrophaceae bacterium | reverse complement strand
ATGGCAGCCGCTGCGTCGGCAGGTGAACGGCGGGTGGATCGAGACGGAGCAGCAATGGGCGGAGGTCTGCTTTGTTCCCAACCGGGTGGGCCGGAGCAAGCAGGGACCTTCGTATCGATTCATCGCGATCCGGGAGCCGCTTTTGCAGAAGGCGCTGCCGGGGATGGAAGGGCAGCAGACGCTGCCGTTTCCGACGATGGAATTTGCATCGGGGAGCTACAAGCTCTTTGGGATCGTCACCAACCGGGATCTGCCTGGGGAGGAGTTGATTCACTGGCATCGTGGGCGCTGCGGCAAGAGCGAAGAAGCGCATGGAATCATGAAGGAGGATTTTTCGGGAGGGAAGCTTCCCTCGGGAGATTTTGGAGAGAACGCGGCCTGGTGGTGGATCATGATCCTGGCATTGAATCTGAATGAAGCGATGAAGCGGCTGGTGCTGGGAGGATCGTGGGCGACCAAGCGGATGAAGGCGATCCGGTTTGCCTTAATCAATATTCCTGCCTGGGTGAGGGAGCGATCAAGACAGCTTCGGGTGCGGCTGAGCCAAGGGCATCCCTCTTTGGAAATCCTGGTGGGAATGCGGCAGAAGATCATGAAGCTGGCCGAGATCCCATCGGGATAGCCTAAGCCGAGAGGAGGAATCAATGGCGTCCTGGTAAGGCCGTGGGGAGAGGTCTGTCTGAAATGCGCGAGTAGCGACCCCGCCGGGCTCCAACAAGCAGAGAAAGAGCAGCCCCAGAGCAAGAATGTCTGGAGCGGTCGTTCAGATCATACTCGGAGCCACAAAACACCACCTTCCGGGGTTAGGCGGTGGATTTGGGTATCCCCTCTGCCTTGCATTTTAGAAGCCTCCCTCCTATAATCGCCCTATGAAATCCCTTGATCGAAGACGTTTCCTCCGCATCGCCGGCCTCGGCGCCCTTTCTTCCCTCCTGAAAGAAAAAGCGGAGGCCGCCACTTTCTTGATGAAGAAGTTCCTCGCGCTCCCCTCCAAAGAGAGAAAACTTTTCACGCCGAACGATCAGTTTTATATCGTCAATTATTCCCGGCCGCCCGAAGTGGCGGTCTCCAATTGGTTTCTGGAAATCGGCGGTCAGGTCGAAAAGCCGCTCCGACTCACCTATGAAGAGATCCTTCAGCGCCCCTTCGTCGAGAAAGCGGTGACCCTTGAATGCATCGACAACGAGGTCGGCGGCGACCTGATCAGTAACGCGCTTTGGAAAGGGGTCAGCCTTAAAAGTTTAATCGAGGAAGCGCGCCCGCGAAGCACGGTCGAAGACGTGGTTCTCTACGGCGCCGACCTTTACTCCGATAGCATCAGCCTCGACCGGGCGATGAATTATGATGTCTTCTTGGCGTATCAGATGAACGGCGTTCCACTGCCGAAAGAGCACGGCTTCCCAATTCGGGCGGTGGTCCCCGGCCTATACGGCATCAAAAACGTCAAGTGGATCGTCAAGATCGAATTGGTCGATCACGATTACAAGGGATATTGGCAACAGAAGGGGTGGACCGACGAGGCGACGATCAAGGTCACCTCCCGCATCGACGATCCGGGACCTTATAATACCGTCAAGGGAGGTTATACTTTTCGAGGGATCGCCTTCTCGGGATCGACCGGAGTCCGCGAAGTCTTGCTCTCGTTAGACGGCGGAAAGGAGTGGCGTCCGGCGGCGCTGGAGCCTCCTCCTTCGCCTTACTCTTGGGTCTTCTGGAAGTATGAGTGGAAAGAGCCGAAACCGGGCTCTTATCAGGTGGTGGTGAAAGCGACCGACAAAATCGGCCGAAGCCAGACCGCCTTCGTGGCGCGGGCCTTCCCCGACGGAACCTCCGGGCTTTACTCGGTCGTGACGTTTGTGGAGTAAATACGAAGGGGTAAAGAGAGGGGTCAAAAAGGGGTGGAGGCCGCTATTCGCTTTTCTTAATGTGAAGTTCTTTGAGTTGCCGGGGATCGACTTCGGAGGGGGCTTGGGTCATGAGGCAAATCCCTTTTTGGGTTTTCGGAAAGGCGATCACGTCACGGATCGATTCGGCTCCCGCCAAGATCGCCGTCATCCGGTCGAATCCAAAGGCGATCCCGCCGTGCGGCGGCGCCCCATATTGAAGCGCCTCCAACAAGAATCCAAACTTCATTTCAGCTTCCTCTTTTTTGATCCCCAACAAATCGAACATCTTGGATTGAACATCGCTCTCATGAATTCGGATGCTCCCCCCGCCGATCTCCGTTCCGTTTAAAACGATATCGTACGCCTTCGCTCGGACGCGAAGCGGATCGGTCGACAGCAACGGAAGGTCCTCATCGATCGGCGCGGTGAAAGGATGATGCATGGCGACGTATCTCTTTTCGGTCTCGTCGTATTCCAGAAGAGGAAAGTCTGTGACCCAGAGGGGTTTGAAGGCTTTGGGGTCGATCAAATTCAATCGCTTCCCAATGACCAGCCTCAGATGGCCGAGGACCTCGTAGACCACCTTTTCCCTATCGGCGACGAAGAGGAGGAGGTCGCCCGGCTCCCCTTCCATTCTCCGTCTGATTTCAGACAGAAGTTCCGGCTTGAAAAATTTCGTGATGGGGGCCTCCAGGCCGTCCGGCGCGACCTTCATCCAGGCGAGCCCCTTCGCCCCCCGGAGGATCGCTTCATTCGTCAACTCCTCTATTTCTTTCCGGGAGAGGGCGCCGAGCCCCTTGGCGTTGATCCCCTTCACCTTTCCTTTCCTTTCAAGAACTTCACGGAAGACTTTAAATTCCGCTTGGGCGCCGATGTCTGAAAGATCCTTCAATTCCAGGCCGAATCGGAGATCGGGTTTATCGACGCCGAACCGCTCCATCGCCTCGTGATAGGTCAACCTCGGAAAGGGCGCCTCGATCCGGACCCCCTTCACCTCGGAGAAGACCTCCTGAAGCATCTCTTCCATCAAGCGGAGGATATCTTCACGATCGATAAAAGACATCTCGATGTCGATCTGGGTAAACTCCGGCTGGCGGTCGGCGCGAAGGTCTTCGTCCCGGAAGCAGCGGACGATCTGATAGTAGCGGTCAAAACCGGCGACCATCAAAATCTGTTTGAAGAGCTGGGGGGACTGGGGCAAGGCGTAAAAGGCGCCGGGGTTCATCCGGCTCGGGACGAGGAAATCGCGCGCCCCTTCCGGCGTGCTTTTGGTCAAAAAAGGGGTTTCGATCTCCAAAAAATTTTTCTGATCGAGGAATCGCCGAACCTCCCGGGCGAGCCGGTGGCGGAGAATAAAATTTTGTTGAACCGACCGGCGGCGAAGGTCGAGATACCGGTATTGAAGCCGGAGCGTCTCGGAGGTCTCCCCCTCTTCATCGATCAAAAAGGGAGGGGTTTTGGAGCGGTTCAAAATGGCCAGATCGCTCGCGTGGATTTCGATTTCGCCGGTGGGGAGGTCCCGGTTCTCCGTCCCCGGCGGCCGGGGCGCCACTTTTCCCTCGACCTTCACGACATATTCGGAGCGGAGTTCATGCGCTTGTCGATGGATGGCGTCGGAAAGCTGCGGATTGAAAACAACCTGGACGATCCCTTCCCGGTCGCGCAAGTCGATGAAAATAAGGCCGCCATGATCCCGCCGGCGGTGGACCCATCCGGCCAAAACCACCGTTTTGCCGAGCTGTTCTTTTGTCAAGACGCCGCAATAATCGGTTCGTTGCATAGGGTTGGAGATTAACACGCGAGGGGGGCCTTGTCAATGGAGTCGGCGCCTAAAAAGTCGGTGATGGCCGGATGAAATCATCTTATAAATTATAAACCCAGGATGCGGCCGAACATAAGCGCCATTTTCACGGCGTTTGCGATCGCCTGACTGCTTTTGGGCGCTTGGGCCTCAGGACGAATCGGGCCGGGGACCGTCAACAGATCCGAAGGATCTTTTGCAATCTCTAAAGAGTTTTCAAGAGAGCGGTCGATAAATTGTGACAAGAACTCGTTTGATATCCGCGGCTCCCCTTCCACAACGACCTCATGCGCCCTCCGGTTTAAGACACAGACCAGGATTCGCATGGGGCCCGATTCACCCTCTGCGTGAAATAGGAAAATATTCCCATCCTGCCCGTAAATTCCTTTTCTTCTTCTCGCCTCATAATAGGCGACCTTCCCTTCGGCAAGAGGATCAAGGCGAAGCGGCATATCCCGTATCCGTTTCGTCAGATGGCTCCGCGGATGAATCTTTTTCGCGTCGCGGAGGGAGATGTCGTCCCCGGTGGCGTGTTGCGTGGAAAAGGAGGTTGCGCAAGCGAATAATGTCGCCAAAATAAAAAGAACAAAAAACATTTCAATAAATTTTATTTTCATGAATCGTCTCCGTTACCCGTAAAAATCCGAACATGCTCGTCGGGTGAGAGCTGTCTCGTTCCCCGTCGGCGCCGTATGACTTCCCCTCCCCTTCCTTTTCACGCCGTCTCCGCTGTTTCGGTCAAGACCTTTTCCGATTCCGCCTCCTCGGCGCTCTCTTTGCCGTGAAAGATACGATAAAGCACGGGGAGAACCAATAATGTGAGCGCGGTTGAAGAGAGAATTCCGCCGATCACGACCGTTGCGAGCGGGCGCTGGACCTCCGCCCCCCTTCCCACCGCTAGCGCCATGGGGACGAATCCGAGTGACGCGACGAGCGCCGTCATCAAGACCGGACGAAGCCGCGTCATCGTCCCCTGGAAGATGGCCTCCTCTAAGGGGCTTCCTTCCGAGCGGAGTTTGTTGATGAACGAGATCATCACCAGCCCATTGAGCGTCGCCACGCCGGAGAGGGCGATGAAACCGACCCCCGCCGAGATCGAGAGCGGAATTCCCCGCATCCAGAGGCCCGCCACCCCGCCGGTAAGCGCCAGCGGCACGCCGGTGAAGACCAGAAGCGCGTCTTTGACCGTCCCGAAGGTGGTGAACAACAGGGCGAAGATCAGGAGCAGCGCGACCGGGACGACGATCTTCAGCCGATTGGCCGCCGAGACCATCTGCTCGAACTGCCCCCCCCAGGTGGTCCAGTACCCCGGCGGGATATTCACCCGCGTCTGAATCGCCCGCTCCGCCTCCGCGACGAACGACCCAATGTCGCGCCCCCGGACGTTCGCCGTCACCACCACCCGGCGCTTCCCGTTCTCCCGGCTGATCTGGTTGGGGCCGATGGCGACGTTGAAGTCGGCCACCGCGCCGAGTGGGATGTAAGAACCGGTGGATTGTGGATTGCGGATTGCGGAAAGAGATCTCCCTCCTGTCGGGATCGGGAGCCGCTTGAGCGCCTCGATCTCTCCCCGCATCGCCTCGGGAAGGCGGACGATCAGATCGAACCGACGGTCCCCCTCGAATATCTGCCCGGCGCGCGTCCCCCCCAGCGCGGTCTCGATGACCTCCTGAACCTCGGAGAGATTCAGCCCGTAACGGGCCATCTCTTTCCGGTTGCTCTTGATCGTCAGGATCGGCAGGCCGGTCACCTGCTCCACTTTCACGTCCGACGCGCCCGGAATCCGCTCCAGGACCGCGGCGATCTCCTCACCCGTCTCCAGGAGGAGATCCATCTCGTCGCCGAAGACCTTCACCGCGACGTCGCTCCGCACCCCGGAGATCAGCTCGTTGAAGCGCATCTGGATCGGCTGGGTGAACTCGTAGTTGTTCCCCGGGATCTTCTTGACCGCCTCCTCCATCGCATGGACCAGGTCGGCTTTGGGGCGCTTGGGATCGGGCCATTCGGATCTCGGCTTCAACATAACGAAGTTGTCGGCCACACTTGGGGGCATCGGATCGGTCGCGATCTCCGCCGTTCCGATCTTCGCGAAGATGGTTTCGACCTCCGGAAACCCTTTAATTCTCGTCTCCAGCGCATGCTGCATCTCGATCGACTGGGAGAGGCTTGTCCCCGGAATCCGCAGGGCGTGCATGGCGATGTCCCCTTCATCGAGGCTCGGGATGAACTCGCTCCCCATCCGGGCGCCGAGCAGTCCGGCAAGAAAGACCAGGAGGAGGGCCGCCGTCACGATCAACGCCCGGTTCATCATGGCAAGATTCAGCAGGGGGAGATAGAGCTTTTTGGCCCGGCGCATGAGGATGTTTTCTTTTTCGGAAATTCGGCCTGAAAGGAAAAGCGCCACGGCGGCCGGGACAAAGGTCACGGAGAGGATCATCGCGCCGATCAACGCGGCAATCACCGTGAACGCCATCGGGATGAACATCTTCCCCTCCACACCGGTGAGGGTCAGGATCGGGAGATACACGATCATGATGATGAGCTGTCCGAAGAGGAGCGCCCGGCGGGTCTCACTGGAGGCGTCGAAGACGATCTCGAGCCGCTCGGCGCGGGTCAGCGCCCGCCCCAGACGGCGCTGCTCTTCCGACAACCTGCGGATGCAGTTTTCGACGATCACGACCGCCCCATCGACGATGATTCCGAAGTCGAGCGCGCCGAGACTCATCAGGTTGGCGCTGACCCGGTATTCGACCATCCCGGTGATCGTGAAGAGCATCGAGAGGGGGATAATCAGCGCCGTAACGACGGCCGCGCGGACGTTTCCCAAAAAGAGGAAGAGGACCGCAATGACCAAGAGCGCCCCCTCCGCGAGGTTTTTCTTTACCGTTTCGATTGTCGCATCGACCAGAGTGGTCCGATCATAGACGGTCTTGGCGACGACCCCCTTCGGGAGGGTCCGGTTGATCTCGACCATTTTCTCGGCCACGGCCCGCGAGACGGTCCGGCTGTTCTCCCCCATCAACATGAAGACGGTGCCGAGGACCACCTCCTTCCCATTTTCCGTGGCGGCGCCGGTCCGCAGCTCCTTCCCCAGGAGGACCTCCGCCACATCCCGGATGTAAATCGAGACGCCGCCCTGATTACCGACGACGATTTGACCGATCTCGTCAATATGACTCACCTGGCCGGGAACCCGGATCAGATACTGCTCCCCCCGGCGCTCGATGTATCCCGCGCCGATATTGGCGTTGTTCTTGGTGAGGGCCTCGACTACATCATGGAAAGTCAGCCCATACGCGATCAGCTTTTCAGGAAAGGGGGTCACATGAAATTGCTTCTCATAGCCGCCGATCGTGTTCACCTCTGTCACCCCTCGCACGTTCCGGAGCTGCGGTTTGATCACCCAGTCTTGGATTGTCCGTAGATCGGTCTCGGTGTAGGGTGGAGGGGCCTCGACGGTGTACATGAAGATTTCCCCCAACCCCGTCGCAATCGGCCCCATCGTCGGCTCGACCGCCGGCGGGAGCCTCCCCTTCGCCTCCTGAATCCGCTCATTGACCAGCTGCCGGGCAAAGTAGATGTCGGTTCCGTCCTCGAAGATGACGGTCACCTGCGAGAGGCCGTAGCGGGAGAGCGATCGGGTCTCCTTCAAGCGGGGAAGCCCCGCCATCACCGTCTCAATCGGAAAGGTGATCCGCTGTTCGGCCTCCAGCGGGGAGAAGCCGGGGGCCTCCGCGTTGATCTGGACCTGGACGTTGGTGATGTCGGGGACGGCGTCGATCGGAAGCCGTTGATAGTTGTAGGCGCCGAGCGCCGCCATCGCCAGGGTCGCCATCAGGACGACCCATCGCTGGCGGATCGAAAATTGGAGTAGACGTTCGAGCATGGCGTATCCTCCTACACTGCCGATTCGTTCTGTTCACCGGCGCGGATCCGGATCACCTCGGCGAGCTCCCCGACCGTGATGATCCCATCTCCCGGATGTCCGGTGTGCGCCCCTTTCCGGATGGTCTCCACGATGGCGGGGACCATCTCGTCGGCGCAGACGATGATCATCATGGTTTTACGGTGATAGTCGATGTCGTCCTCTGTGACAACATAGGCCCCGCCGACGCCGCGGCCCCGCCCCTGTCCGCGCGCATCCAACAGGGTTAATCCGGGAAAGCGCGGGAGTTCGCGCAGGGCCTGCGCCACCTTGCCGGCCATGTGGGGATGGATCATCGCTTTGATCTCTTTCATGTTGGATCGCCTCCATCGAAAATTTGTTTATGGGGGCGACCCCTTTTGGTCGCCCCGGGCAGGCACGGTTTGCGTTCTACCTCCAGCTTTCGTTTTACCTCCAGCTATTTCCCGAAGGTCACAACCATTTCCAGGAGGTCATGGTTTCCGTTCTACCTCCAACCATTTCCAGGAGGTCACAGGGGCCTGCCCCTACATTGTTGTTCGTTTCCGGCCCCCGGCCCCCGGCCTCAATGGTCGTGGGTCGCCCCAGACTTACCGAGATCGGCCTTGAGCACGAAGCTATTGCGGGCGGCGTATTTCTCTCCGGAGGAGAGGCCGGAGATCACCTCCACCCATTCCCCGTCGCTGCGGCCCAACTCCAGTGGGCGGACTTCAAACTGGTTGTCGTATCGGACAAAGACGACCGACCAGTCCCGGAAGGCCTGGATTGCATCGGCCGAGACCGCGACAGGAACCGACGCCTCCTCTTGGATCAGCTCGACCGACACAAAGAGGCCCGGACGCCAGAGCCCTTTCGGGTTCGGAATATCGACGTGGGCCTCCGCGGTTCGCGACTCCCCGCCGACGAGCGGCCCGATATACGAGAGCTTGCCGGTTACATCCATATCCATCTCCTTTGATCGTACCGTGACCTTCTGGCCGATCCGGACGACACGCAAATCCTTGGCATAAACCGTGATTTCCCCCCAAACCGTGGAGAGGTCGGCGATCATGAAAATATCTGCGTCCTCTTTGACGGCCTCTCCAACGGAAATGCGTTTTTCGATGACGACGCCGTCCAGCGGCGCCCGAATCTCATACTGTGTCAGCGCCTTCTCGCCGAAGGGGGCCCTTATCCCGCGTTTCGTGACCGCTCCTTCGGGTTCGACGGCAAGCGAAGAAAGCTCGGCGGGTGAAAGCCCCAGCGCCAACAATTTCTGCTCCGTGACCTGCTTGACGATCTCCGCCTCTTCCAATGCATGACGGCCGGCGATGTAATCCTGTTCTGGGGAGATTTTTTTCTTCCATAGGCTTTCCTCTCGCACAAAAGAGGCCTGGGCAAACTCAAGTCGGTGCACCGATTCGATGTATTCGCTTTTTGCCTCCGCCAGCTCGCGACTGTCAAGAAGGGCGATTAATTCTCCCTTCTTGACCTGATCGCCCAGATTCTTGTATATCTCCGTCACCACTCCGGGGAGCCTGGGGACAACGTGAGCCATCTTGTTTTTATTGAGCCCGATCTCGCCCGGAAGTTTCAGGACGGTTTTCATCCGGACCGGACCGGCGGTATTGACTTCTATCCCTGCGCTCTTGGCCGCTTCAGGGGTCATCTCGACCCTCCCTTCGATCTGTGAATATTCCCAACGATACGTTTGGCCCTTCCGCTCCGCGACGACCTTCACATCGAAGGAATGCGGTTCTTCGACCACCTGGTCGCCCCGGAGATAATCTCCTTCTTTCTGGAAGCGGATTTCGTCAACGCGCCCTCCCAGGCGGCGCAGGGAGATGGTTAGGGTGACCTCATTCGGATCGATCCGCTTTCCTTTCTCGAGAGGATAGACCCGAAATTGCGGCGGAACATTCTTCTCATAGATCGTGACCTCGACCTGAAGGCCATTCTGCGAGAGGAGCCTCCCTCCATGAGGGCCTTTTGGCGCCTCCTGCTCCACGCCGCTCTCTTCGTCGGAGTTGTTCCCCAACAATGTTTTGTCTGTACGCATGATGAAGAAGGACAGGACAACTCCGATTAACAAGACGGCCATGACCGATAAGGCGTTTTTGCTTTTCATTATTGACTCCTAAATAAAAAAGGTTCTTTTACCGGCCCCCGACCCCTGACCCCTGACCCCCGCTTTCCAGCCGCTCCCCAATCAACCGCTCTATCTCGGCCACGGCCTGATGATAGTCTGTCAGCGCGCGGAGATGCTGGGCGCGGGAGGAAAAGAATGTTCGCTGGGCGTCGAGGACATCCAGAAGACCGAACTTCCCCAAGCGGTAGCCTTCATTGACGGCGTCAAAGGCGCTTTGCGCCCGCGGAAGAATCTTCTCCCGGAGGGCGGTCACTTCGGCATGCGCGCTGGAAAGCGACTTGTAGGCCTCGGCCAATCCGGCGGCGACGCGCGCTTCCGCCGCCCGCCGCTCCTCTTTCCCCTTTGCCAGCCGGTCGCGCGCTTCCCGGATTCCCCCTTGATTCCGGTTGAATATCGGCAATGGGAGGGAAATGCCGACGATAAAGACCCCATCGTCTGACGTGTTGTATCGTCTGTATCCTCCCATCAGATTGATGTCCGGAATGGCCTTGGACTTTTCCAGGTCGATGACCGCCCGGCGCTGGGATATCTCGGCGGCCCAACGGGCAAGGTCGGGATTTTGGGAGAGACGCAGGGCGATCTGCGCCAGGGAAGGAATCGGAGAGACCGGGCCGAGATCGCCTTCCGCCCTCTCAAATCGGGGAGTCGCCCCTCCCCATGTCGCGGCGAGGCGGTTGCGAGCGGCTTCCAACTCCCTTCGAGCGCGATCCAACTCGATCTCTGCGGATGAAAGGGCGACATTCGCCTTGGCTTCTTCAACAGGGGATACCTTTCCAGCCGTGACCCGTTCGGAGACGACCTCTGCAACCTGTTCCGCAAGACGGACCGTCTCTTCCGTTAACGCCAGGTTCTGCTGTGCGCTCAAGACATCGATGAACGCCTGAGAGATCTGCGTGAAGATATCGATCCGCTTTGTCTCGTAATCCCATCCAGCCAGATCGCGCGTAAGGGAAGCGACCTCCCTCCTTTTCGACCGCTTTCCCCCCATCTCGATCAACTGGCTGATCTGGAGGGTCGTCTGCGGCTGACGGACACCGTCGATAGAGGCCCCCGACCCGTTGATATCTTGCATATCCGCGGCGATCTCCGGATTGGAATGAAGCCCGGCTTGAAGTGTTGCGGCCTCCTGGGCGCGGATCTCCCAGGAGAAGGCGGCTAAATCCGGATTGTTCATCAACGCCAGCGCCAGCGCCTGGCGCAGCGTGAGAGCGCCGGACGGTTCTTCCGTTGGAAACGTTCCTTGCGGCGAGTCGTCCGGCTTGGCGGGGGGGCGAAAGACCGGGAAATCGTCTCCCAGCGGACGCGATCTCGGTCGAGCCGGGTCGACCCGATGAGTCGCGCACCCCATCCATCCGACGAGTACGAAAACAATACCCCAAAAAAGGATTGTCTTGGAAAGCATGAACATCCTCCGAAAAGTCTCTGAAACGCGCTAAGCCGCGTCTCTCCTGTCTCGCTCCCCGATGTTAAAGGAGAGGAGGGGATCGGTCGTGATTTCGGAGGATTTAAATGAGAAGAACGGTGGCGCGGAGAGAAACGAGGGAAGGTCTCGGTTTGAGCGAAGC
>DATDON010000231.1:0-9534 GCA_035293225.1 Candidatus Manganitrophaceae bacterium | reverse complement strand
CGCTGCGGGTGTAAAACCGCGCCTGTTGATCCGGTTTCAGGAGCCCTTCTTCCCACAACAGATGGGCGCTTGCGAGCGTCGCGTGACCGCAGAGGTCCACCTCGATCGTCGGGGTGAACCAACGAAGGCGAAAGCCGTCTCCTTCGGGATGCAGGAAGGCGGTTTCGGAGAGGTTCATCTCCCGCGCGACATTTTGCATCCACGCCTCCTCCCGCGGCCCCGGCAAAAGACAAACCGCCGCAGGATTGCCGGTGAAGGGCCGGTCGGCGAAGGCGTCGATTTGGAAGAGGGGGAGGTTCATATTTCAATTCCCTCGGAAAAAGGGGATCGATCCAAAACCATATCACCCCCTCGACCTGCGGATCACACCACAGCGTAAGCCGGATGCGGACATTTTTTACGGACGCTCCAGAATACTCACCGTGATATAGGTTCCGGTCCCGGCGTGGCTGTGGATCAGACCCCGTTTGGCCTTTTTGATCTGGAGCGTGGCGTTCCCAAGTTGTTTTTTGATCGTCCCTTGAAGTTGCCAGAAAGCGAAGACCGCCTGCATCAGTCCCGTCGCGCCGACCGGATGGCCGCAGGCGAGGAGACCGCCGCTCGGGTTGACCGGGAGCCTCCCTTGTTTCGGAAGCTTCAGCCCATAGTCGATCCCCGGCATGAAGGGGCATCCCTCTTCGACGAAACGGCCCCCTTCCCCATACTTGCAGAGGCCGAGGTCTTCGTAGGTCTGGATCTCCGAGGAGGTATACGCGTCGTGGAGTTCGATGAAATCGAGGTCGTCGATCGGGCTTTGAATCCCGGCCGTCTCATACGCCTGCTTTGCGGCGGCGCGGCCTCCCCGAAACGAATGGACTCCGGGATATTTTAAATTTTTGTAGTCGGCGGCCCGCTCGTGCGGAAGCAAGAGAACTTTTCCGTGGGGCCGGTCAGCCATCCGCATCGTGTCGCTTCCGCTTCCGACCCCGGTGATCTTGATCGGATTCGGACAGAGCTTCATCGCCGACTCTTCCGACGCTAAAACCGCCACCGCCGCGCCGTCCGACATCGTGCAGATATCGAGCATCGTGAGAGGGGTCGCGACCATCGGGGAGGTCCGAACCTCCTCGATCGTTAACCTCTTCGGGCTCTGAGAATAAGGATTGTAGAGAGCATTGGCGTGATTTTTGATCGAGACCATCGCCAGCTGTTCTGGTGTCGTCCCAAACTCATGCATGTGCCGCTGGACCATCATCGCGTAGTAGCCGGTGTAAAATCCACCGACGGGATAATCGAAGTTGGTGTCCGACGCCAAGGCGATGAACTCGTTCCCCTTCCAGGTGTTGACATGAGACATCGTCTCAAAGCCGAACGCCAGGCAGACATTCATCCGGCCCGACGCCACCGCCTCCCACGCGCTCTGAAAGCAGAGTCCGCCGGTCGCCCCGCCCCCCTCGATACGTTTGGAGGGCTTGGGGCAGAGGCCGAGGTAGTCTTGAACCATGCTGGCGGCTTTGAGCTGCCGGGTGAAATGGTCGGAAAAATACGAGCCGACCGCCCCGTCGATCATTTCCAGCTTCAGCTTGGGAAGATCGGCCATTGCCGCGTCGAAGGCCTCTTTGACCATGTATCGGAAGTCTTTCTCGGTGTTGGCTTTCTTGAATTTCGTGATGCCGCCGGTGATCATGTAGACGGGACGCATGGGAACCTCGCTGTTGTGGGACGCCAGGCCATGGTAGCGAAATCGGTTGAACGAGTCAAGGATTTGGAGATGGGGGCGCTCCCCGACATTCTCTTTATTCCTCTCCCCTTGTGGGAGAGGCAAGGTGAGGGGTCAAATTGTTTATGTTTTTGTCGTCAGATTGAAATGGGGCTTTGCCCCAAGCCCCACCGCGGGGTTGTCTTGTCACAACCCCTTCGGATTCCCCGGACACCGGGGCAAGCCCCTGGCCCCCACGGTCGCATTCTGCGCGACCGCCTTCGGCGGACTGCGCATCAGGCGACCTGATTTGGTCGATGAAACGTTTGATTGAAGTAGACGCAGGGGAGCCGGCGATTGCTTGAGAAACTCATGGACGCGCAGGCCCGCGGGTTTTGTTTTAGGTCTTTCCGGTTCCTGGCCCCCGGCCCCTGGCCCCCGCTTTTACAAACCTTACGATCTCGTCCAGCGGCGTTCCGGGGGTGAAGATTTCCCGGACCCCCATCTTTTTAAGGGCGCGTATATCTTCATCCGGTATAATCCCGCCGCCGAATAGGGGAATGTCGGCGGCTTTTTCTTTTTTGAGGAGACGGAGCGTCTCCTCAAAAAGGGTCATGTGGGCGGCGGAATGGATCGAAAGCCCGATCGCGTCGACATCTTCTTGGACGGCGGACGCCACGATTTCGGCCGGGGTGTTGTGAAGGCCGAGGTAGATCACCTCCAGCCCGGCGTCGCGAAGGGCGCGGGCGACCACTTTGATCCCGCGGTCGTGGCCATCGAGGCCGATCTTCGCGAGGAGAATCCGCCGCCTCTTCTCAGGAGTTTTTTTAGCGACCTTTTTCGTCGGCGTTCTCGGCGTCGTCTTAGCCATTCCGGACCTCCTCCAAAAGGGGGCGGCCCTCCGATTTTTTCAGATAGCCCATCCGGATCTTCGGGTCGTGTTGAAAGATCAGCAGCCAATGCTCTTCCATCGCCTGTTCGAGCAGCTTTCGCTTTGTCTCCAGAGTGGTCAAAGGAAAGAGATCGTAGCCCATGATATAGGGAAGCGGAAGATGGGCGGCGGTCGGAATCAGGTCGCCGAAGAAGAGGGCCTTTTGGCCGTTCGATTCGATGAAGATCGATTGATGGTGTTCGGTGTGGCCGGGGGTCCGGACGACCGAGATCCCCTTGAGAATTTCCGAATCCCCTTCCAGAAGTTCAAGCCGGCCCTCTTTGGGGAGGACCTCGTAATTTTCGAGGAGGTAGCTTCCCCGCGTCCGCTCGTTGGGGGCGTTGGCGAACTCCCATTCCCCTTTTTGAATAAAATAGGTTGCCTTCGGGAAGGTGGGGTGGATATGCCCCCGGTCGTCCCGCTTCGTGTTTCCACCGGCGTGATCGAAGTGAAAATGGGTGTTGATGACCAGATCGATGTCGGCGGGGAAGAGATGGAGCTTCGAAAGCGATTCTTCGATGGAGGGGCGCCGCTCCACCTTGTAAATCTCGTTGAATTTGGCGTCCCCCTTGTTCCCGATGCCGGTGTCGACGAGGATATTCATCCCATGCGCTTTGATGAGGAGAACGCCGAGTTCAAGCTGAATACGGTTTCGATCGTCCGGCGGATGATGTTTCTCCCAGAGGACCTTCGGGACCACGCCGAACATCGCGCCGCCGTCGAGCCGAAAGGCGCCGTCGGTGAGGGGATAGATTTCAAATTGTCCGAGTTTCATCAGAAGCTGATTGTCTCCCGGTATTCGCCATATACCTTTCTAAAGATATCGGAGATCTCTCCCACGGTGGCGGTCGCCCGGACCGCGTCCAAAATCAGCGGCATGAGGTAGGCGCCCTCTCCCGCCGCGGAGGTCAGCCGCGTCAAGGACTTCCGGAGTTTTTCTTTGTTCCGTTCTTTTTTGACTTTCTTGAGCCGGGCGACCTGCCGCCGCTCCACCTTCCCGTCCACCTTGAGGGTTTTGAGCGGCCTTTCTTCTTGTTCGACGAAGGCGTTGAGGCCGACGATCAGCCGCTCCTTTGCGTCGATCTCTTTTTGGTATAAGGTCGCGGCGCGGTGGATTTCGTTTTGCGGGAACCCCTTTTCGATGGCGGGGATCATTCCTCCCATCGCGTCGAGTTTTTTGAAATAAGCGCGCGCCTCTCTTTCCATCCGGCGGGTGAGCCACTCCACGTAATACGACCCTCCCAGCGGATCGACGGCGCCGTCGACGCCGCTCTCGTGGGCGATGATCTGCTGGGTTCGGAGGGCGATCTTCACCGCCTCTTCCGAGGGGAGGGCGAGGGTCTCATCCATCGAGTTGGTATGAAGCGACTGTGTTCCGCCGAGGACGGCCGCAAGCGCCTGGAGCGTCACCCGGACAATATTATTGTAAGGCTGCTGCGCGGTCAGGGTGCAGCCGGCGGTCTGGGTATGAAACCGGAGCGCCAGGGAGTTTGGATCGTCGGGCTGAAACCGCCGCTTCATCTCTCTGGCCCAGAGCCGCCGGGCCGCCCGGAATTTCGCGATCTCCTCGAAGAAGTTGTTGTGAGAGTTAAAAAAGAACGAAAGCCGAGGGGCGAACTCATCGACCTTCAACCCCGATTCGATCGCCGACGTGACATAGGTCAAGCCGTCGTAGAGGGTGAAGGCGAGCTCCTGGACGGCGGTCGATCCGGCTTCCCGGATATGATAACCGCTGACGCTGATCGGATGAAAGAGGGGCGCCTCTTCGACGCAGAACCGGACCGTGTCGTTGATCAGCTTCAGCGAGGGGCGCGGCGGCGCGATCCATTCCTTCTGGGCGATATACTCTTTTAGAATATCGTTCTGGAGCGTTCCCCGAAGCTGTTTAAAGGTGACCCCCTGTTTTTGCGCCACCGCCAGATACATGGCGAAAAGGACGATCGCCGGACCGTTGATCGTCATCGACACGCTGACCTGGCCGAGCGGAATGCCGTCAAACAGACGCTCCATATCATGAAGGGTGTCGATCGCGACCCCGCACTTTCCGACCTCCCCGAGCGCTTTGGGATGATCCGAGTCATACCCCATCAACGTCGGCATATCAAACGCCACCGAGAGTCCGGTCTGCCCATGCTTCAAAAGGTAGTGGTACCGCGCGTTGGTCTCTCCGGCTCCGGCGAAACCGGAGAACTGCCGCATCGTCCAGAGCCGTCCCCGATACATCGTCGGATAGACCCCCCGGGTAAAAGGATACTTACCGGGTTCCCCAAGCTCCTCTTTTGGATCGAATGAACCGAGCGACCTCTCGGTGTAGAGCCGGGCGATTTCGATCCCGGAGAGGTTTACGAATTTTGATTTGCGTCGTTTTTCCATAAGATTTGTAGAGACATGCCATGGCATGTCTCTACGTCTTCATTGTAGAAGGTTCCGCGCGATCACCATCCGTTGGATTTCGGAGGTCCCTTCATAAAGGGTGGTGATCCGCGCGTCGCGATAAAAACGTTCGACCGGAAAGTCTTTGATGAAACCGTAGCCGCCGAAAATCTGGACCGCCTTGTAAGCGGCGCGGTTCGCCGCCTCGGAAGCGAAGAGTTTCGCCTGCGCCGCGGCCGCCGTGACCGCCTCCCCCCGGCTCCGGCGCCAGGCGGCGCGATGGGTGAGAAGGCGGGCGGCGTCGATCTCCGTCTGCATATCGGCGATCATCCACTGGATCGCTTGATAGTCCGCGATCGGCCGGCCGAACTGTTTCCGTTCTTTGGCGTAGGCGATCGACTCTTCGAGACATCCCTGGGCGATCCCCAACGCCTGCGCGGCGATTCCGATCCGGCCGCCGTCGAGGGTGGCAAGGGCGATTTTAAACCCTTCGTTTTCGGCGCCGAGGAGATTTTCCTTCGGGACGCGGAGGCCCTGAAAGATCAGCTCGGCGGTGTCCGAGCCGCGAAGCCCCATTTTATCTTCGACCTTTCCGACGAGAAAACCGGGAGAGGCCTTTTCAACGATAAACGCCGAGATCCCTTTCTTCCCCCGCGAAGGATCGGTGACGGCGTAGACGATCGCGAGGTCGGCGTTTTTCCCGTTCGTAATAAATAACTTGGTTCCGTTGAGTATATAATGGTCCCCCGCCCTCTTCGCCGCCGTCGCGATCCCTCCGGCGTCGGAGCCGGCCCCCGGTTCGGTGAGGGCATAGCATCCCAGCAAGGCTCCCTGCGCCAACGGCGTCAGGTATCGCTTCTTTTGCGCCTCATTTCCGAATCGAAAAATCGGGTCGCACGCCAGGGAGTTGTTCACCGTCATGATCACCCCGAGGGAGGCCCACGCCTTGGAGATCTCCTCCATGGCGAGGGTATAGGTGACCAGGTCCATCCCGGCGCCGCCGTATTCCGGCGGGATGAAGGCCCCCATCAGCCCCATCTCCGCGAGTTTTTTCACGAGCCCCCGCGGAAATTCGGAGGCGGCGTCCATTTTGGAGGCGACCGGCTTCACCTCTTTTTCGGCGAAGCTCCGGACCATCTCCAGGGCCATCTTTTGCTCTTCCGTCGGACGAAAGTCCATGATTCCTTTCGGCGCCCGAAGCCTAAAAATCAAAATCCAAACGCCAAATGAATGTCAATTGACAAAATGGGGTCTTGATGGATTTTGGATTTCGTTTGCGCTTTGGGTTTTGAACTTCGACATTTAAGATTTATTTCTTTTGGTATTCATAAAATCCTTTTCCGGTCTTTCTCCCCAAATAGCCCGCTTCGACATGTTTGCGAAGGAGGGGGGCGGGGCGATATTTGCTGTCGCAGAATTCAGTGTAGAGGACCTCCATGATGTCGAGGCAGGTGTCGAGGCCGATCAGATCGGCGAGGGCGAGCGGCCCCATCGGATGGCGCGCGCCGAGGGTCATCGAGAGATCGACCGACTCGGGGGTCCCGATCCCTTCCATGACGGCGAAAACCGCCTCGTTGATCATCGGCATCAAAATCCTATTCACGATAAAACCGGGAAAATCTTTGGCGACGATGACCGTCTTCCCCATCTTCTCGACAAAATTCTTAGCCTGGGCGAATGTTTCATCCGACGTCCGCCATCCCCGGATGATCTCCACCAGGTTAATGATCGGAACGGGGTTCATGAAATGAAGGCCGATGAATTGATCGGGCCGTTGCGTCACGGAGGCGAGGCGGGTAATGGAGATGGAGGAGGTGTTGGTGGCGAACAAGGTCTCTTTCGGGCAAATTTCGTCCAGCGCCTCGAAGATCTCCATCTTGATCTCTTCTTTTTCCGGAACCGCCTCGATCACCATGTTGCAATGGGCCATATCTTCAAGCCGCGTCGAGATTTTGATATTTTTAAGCGTTTTTTCTTTCACCCAGTCGGTCAGCTTTCCGATTTTGACCGCTTCGTCCAAACTGTCGGTGATCCGCTCGATCGCCTCTTCGAGCATTTTGTAATCGAGATCGTAAAGGATCACATGATTTCCCGACGCGGAGGCGACCTGGGCGATCCCGCTTCCCATCTGTCCCGCCCCGACCATACCGACGACATTCAATTCCATGATGACTCCTTAAAATGAAGACGCCCTCATTCCTTACGGACGCGTTCGTTGAATGAGAAGGGCGACCGCTTCTCCTCCTCCGATGCAGAGGCTTGCGACGCCGCGACTGAAGTCATTATCTTCCAAAAGGTGGATCAGCGTGGTTAAGATTCGCGTCCCGCTGGCGCCGATCGGATGCCCCAACGCGATGGCCCCTCCCCTTGGATTCACCTTTTTCGGATCGATCCCCAATTCTCGAATGACGGCGATCGACGACGCGGCGAACGCTTCATTGATTTCAAAAAGATCGATTTCCGGCGGAGAGAGGCGAAATTTTTTCAGGAGCGATCCGATGGCCGCCGCGGGGGCGGTCGTGAAGAGGGCCGGTTCGGTCGCCGTTGTGGTATAGCCGATGATCTCGGCGCGCGGCGTCAAACCGGTTTTGCGGGCCTGCGCCTCCGACATGAGGACGACTGCGGCGGCCCCGTCGCTGAGAGAGGAAGCGTTTCCCGCCGTCACCTTCCCTTCCGGCGCGAACGCCGGTTTCAGCTTGCGGAGCTTTTCACCCCAAAGATCCGGGGCAGAGGAAAAATCGACCCGCTTCGGCTCTTCATCTTCCGAAAAAAGGGCCGTTCCCTTTCGCTCCGGAATCTCGACGGGGACGATTTCCCGTTTGAAGTCTCCGCGCCGCTGCGCCTCTTGAGCGCGGCGGTAACTCTCAATGGCGAAGTCATCCATTTCGGATCGGGACAAATGGTACCGCTCGGCGCAAGCCTCCGCCGCCGACCCCATGTGAAAATCGTTGTAGACGTCCCAGAGGCCGTCCTTGATCAAGCTATCGACCAAGGTCCCATGTCCGAGGCGATAGCCCGACCGCGCCCGCTCCAGAAGGTAAGGGGCGCGCGACATGCTCTCCATCCCTCCCGCGATGGCGGTCTCCGCATCCCCCAGCGCAATCGCCTGGGCCCCCATCATCACCGATTTCAGGCCTGAGCCGCAGACCTTATTGATCGTGACGCAGGGGACGCTGACGGGAAGGCCCGCTCCGATCGCCGCCTGGCGCGCCGGCGCTTGTCCCAACCCGGCCGATAAAACGTTTCCCATCAAGACCTCTTCCACCTGGCCCGGTTCAATCCCGGCGCGACAGACCGCCTCGGCGATGGCGCGGCTTCCCAATTCGGTCGCGGAAAGGGGCGACAGCCTTCCCTGAAAGCTTCCGATCGGCGTCCGGACGGCGCTGATGATGACGACTTTACGCATCTTGTCTCCGTTTCCACGAAACTCGAATTTATTATAACACATCCCCCCTCTTCAGGCAGCCCTTCGAAACGGAATATGTTATAATAAACACGATCATAGGGAGAGATCAATGCCTAAAAAAGTGATCCAGGAATTCAAGATCGAATCGCTTCAGATTTTGGATGAGGCGGGGAATGTCGATCGCGCGCTCCGGCCCGGTCTCGATGAAAAAGAGGTGAAGGGTTTTTACGAGTCGATGGTTCTGATCCGGACCTTCGACGAGAAGGCGCTTAACCTGCAACGGGAGGGGAGGCTCGGCACCTACGCCTCGGTTCAGGGGCAGGAGGCGGCCCAGGTCGGGAGCGCCGCCGCGCTCCGCCCTTCCGATTGGGTCTTTCCCGCCTTCCGCGAGGCGGGGGTCTTGATCCTCCGCGGGACGCCGATGCGGATGATCTATCAATATTGGTCGGGAGACGAGCGGGGGGGAGAGATTCCGGAGGGACAGCATGATTTCCCCATCGCGATCCCGGTCGGCACCCATATCCCTCACGCGGTCGGCGCCGCCTGGGCGGCCCAGTATAAAAAAGATCCGGTCGCGGTGATCGCTTATTTCGGGGACGGAGCGACTTCCAAAGGGGACTTTCACGAAGGGCTCAATTTCGCGGGGGTCTTTCGCCTCCCGATCGTTTTCCTCTGTCAAAACAATCAATGGGCCATTTCGGTTCCGGTTTCCCGGCAGACCGCTTCGGCCACGCTGGCGCAAAAGGCGATTGCGTACGGATTCGACGGAGTTCGGGTCGACGGAAACGATGTCTTTTCGGTATACACGGCGGTGAAGGGGGCGCTGGAGAAGGCGCGGCGGGGGGAAGGCCCGACGCTGATCGAGTGTTTGACCTACCGTTTGAGCGATCATACCACCGCCGATGACGCCTCCCGTTATCGGTCGGAAGAAGAGCTGGACTTCTGGAAAAAGAAAGATCCGATCCTTCGGCTTCGCAAGTATCTCGAACGGGAATACCGTTGGTCGGAGGGGGAAGATCAGGCGCTCCGGAAGCAGGCCCGGGAGCGGGTCTCGGCGGCGGTCCACGAATTCGAATCGCTCCCTCCCCCCGATCCGGAGGGGATGTTCGATTATCTGTTCGGCGCCCTGCCGCCCGATCTCCTCCG
>DATDON010000230.1:0-4128 GCA_035293225.1 Candidatus Manganitrophaceae bacterium | reverse complement strand
AAAAGAGGCGCCGATGGCGGCGGCCCCCAAAAGAGACCATTCCAATCGAAGCGCGTCGCTCGAAAAATAAGCGGAGAAGCAGGCGGCGATGACGAAATGGGAAAGGAGGGCGCTCCCTTTAGCGAAAGAGATCATTCGCCTCCCCTGTTGAAGAGATGAGAATCGCTCCTTGAAAAAGAGACCCTTTTTCCCTCCAAAAAGGATCCTCCTCCAACCCGACGAAAAGGGCCTGTCCGTCCGTCGGAACGGCCGCCCGGACCGCGTCGGCCGGCTGCAGCAAAGCAAGGGCCTTCATCAGGGTCTCAAGATGAGCGGCGCCCCCGTCCGGATCGATGTCGAGACCGGCCGTCCGGAGCCCCACCTGAAACCCGTCCTCGATCAGCGACACGGCGAGCGAAGCGACCGTCTCGATTCCCCGCTCGAACCGCTCCTCCCACCCGGCCGGCTTTTCGGAAGGCGCCGGGGCCCCGAAGAAAAGCGTGACCTCTCTTCCTTCTTCCCGCTCCCGCTCCTTCAGGATCAGCCGGCGCTGCCGCGCCGAAAGTTTCCAATGAATGAACCGACGATCGTCCCCGAAAAAATAATCCCGAAAATGATTGAAGCCGGCCCCGTGTCCCTTCTGTTCCGAAAGGATCGATCTCTCCGGAAAGGCGGTCGAGCGCGCCGGCCGGGAAACGGGGCGTACGTTTGGATAGACCCAAACCTCCATCGACTCCTCCCACCCCGCCGATTTCACAAAAAGGCCGAAGGGGAAGGTCGTAGAGAGCCTCAATCCCTCGACGCGATAACATCCTCTTTTTGCAAAGGCGGCCTGCAAAAGACCCGTTTGGACGGTTTGAGGGGGAATACTCATAAAATGGGCTTCTCTCGAAATCACGGCCCCTTTGATCAACGCGACGGCGCTGAGCGAATAGGAGAAGAGGCGTCTCTTCCGGTTGAAAAGCTTGAGCGGAATCAGTCCCTGACATCCGGCGTGCAGAGGAGGAACGGGGCCGACCGTGACCGTGACGTTTCGGAGCGATTGCTCGGAGAGAAAACCGGAGACGATGATGACGCTCAGCATCATGGAAAGCAACAGGTAGAGAAGATTGGCGCCGGTGTTGATGGCGGCGCCCCCGACCGCGAAGGTCAAAAGGATGAAGCGGGCCCCTTCTTTCGTCATCCGGAGGGTCCTGGGGAGATATTTAAAGATGGAGATCGGGGAGAACATGCCCCCTCCAAAAGAGGCCGGGTTAAATCGGGACCGGAACGGTTTCGAGAATTTCCGAAATGATCGAATCGGCCTCTCGCGCCGGCGAGCCGTTCTGACGCGATTTGAGGACCAGCCGGTGGCTGAAAACAAGGGGGGCCAATTTTTTGATATCATCGGGAAGGCAATAGTCCCGCCCTTCGACAAACGCCAGGGCCCGCGACGCCCTTTGGAGGAAGAGGGCCCCGCGGGTGCTGACCCCGATCGAGAGGGAGGGGCTGAGCCGGGTGGCCTGAGCGACGGCGAGGATGTAATCGACGAGGCTTTCATCGACTTTCACCCCTTCCACCTCCTCCTGAAGCTTCAACACCTCCTCCGCCGACACCACCGGCCCCGCGCCGGGAAAAACGGCCGATTGAAGGAGGATCGCTTTTTCGTCCGCTGCGGCCGGGTAGCCGAGCCGGATTCGAATCATAAAACGATCGAGCTGAGATTCCGGAAGGGGATAGACGCCGTGATGGTCCGAAGGATTTTGAGTGGCGATCACCATAAAAGGCTTGGGAAGAGGATAGGTCTCGTTTTCAACCGTCACCCGGCCGTCGTTCATCGCCTCCAAAAGGGCGCTTTGCGTCTTGGGGGTGGTCCGGTTGATCTCATCCGCCAAAAGGATCTGGGTAAAAATCGGCCCGGGACGGAACTCGAACGTATTCTCTTTGGGATTAAAAATCGGAACGCCGAGGATGTCGGATGGGAGGAGGTCGCTGGTGAATTGGATCCGCTTGAACGCGCAGTGAACGGAGCGGGCCAGGCTCTCCGCCAGGGTGCTCTTTCCGACCCCGGGAACATCTTCGATCAGCAGATGTCCCCGCGCCAAAAGGGCCACCAGCGCCATCCGGATCCCTTCCGGCTTCCCTTTGAGGGATCGCTCGATATTCTCGCAAAGGCGCCGGATTTTCTCCCGAGATTCCATAGCAAAAAGTGTAACAAAGGGAAGCGCCTTCGTCAATTTCATTGAAGTTGTTCGATTCCCGTTGATATGGTACGATACGGTCATTTTGAATCCAGAGCGCCAAATGATGTGGGTCGGATTGACCGGGGGAATCGCCAGCGGGAAAAGCGCCGTCTCCCGATTTTTGCGGGAGGCGGGCGCGTTTATCATCGACGCGGATGAAATCGCCCATGCGGTCATTCTAAAAGGAGGCCCCGCTTACCGATCGATCGCGGACGCCTTCGGAAAGGAAATTTTGGGTCCTTCCGGCGAGATCGACCGGAAGCGGCTCGGGGAGATTGTTTTTAACGATCCGGACAAACGAAGGAGGCTGAACCATCTCGTCCATCCCCATGTTTTTGAAAGAGCCGAGGCTGAAAAAGAGGCGATCACCCGCCGACATCCAAAAGCGGTGATCGTTTTCGACGCCGCGCTTCTGATTGAGACGGGGGCCTGCCGCAACATGGATTGGACGCTGGTCGTCTACGTCGATCGTTCGACCCAAATCGAACGATTGACCCTGAGAGATGGACTCACCCGCGAGCAGGCCGAGGAGCGGATCGCGGCGCAAATGCCGCTCGATGAAAAGATCCGATTTGCGGATGAAGTGATCGACAACCGGAAACCGCTCGATCAGATAAAAAAAGAGGTCTTTGAGATTTTCCGGCGCCTTCAGCGGCGCGCCTAAACCCCTATTCTTGACTTGTATTCGACGCTTCGACTAAAATAAATTAGCATCGGGAGAGAAAGATGGCGCCACGCCAAATTACAAAAGCGGTGATTCCCGCGGCCGGGATGGGAACGCGGTTCTTGCCGGCCACCAAGGCCTCGCCGAAAGAGATGCTCCCCCTGGTCGATAAACCCTTGATCCAATATGTGGTTGAAGAGGCGGTCGCCGCCGGAATTCGCCAGATCATTATTATCACCGGCCGGGGCAAACGGGCGATCGAAGACCATTTCGACATCTCCTTTGAGTTGGAAGAAACCCTCAAAATCAACGGGAAAAACGATCTCCTCAACGACCTTCGAAAAATTTCGGAGATGGCCGACTTTTGTTACATCCGGCAGAGCCAACCCCGCGGGTTGGGACACGCTATTCTCTGCGCGAAGCATCTCGTTGGCGACGAGGCGTTCGCCGTCTTGTTGGGCGATGATATCATCGACCATCCGGCGCCGGCCCTCCAACAAATGATCGACGTCTATCAACGAAATCCGGCGCCCCTGATCGGAATCCAACGGGTGGCAAAGTCGGAGGTCGGGCAATACGGGATCATCGACGCCCAACCGGCCATCGACGGCCTTTTCAAGATCAATGATCTGGTGGAAAAGCCTTCTCCGGAGGAGGCCCCCTCCAATCTGGCGGTCATCGGAAGATATCTTTTAACGCCTGAAATCTTCGATTTTTTAGAGAAAACCCCCCCCGGCAAAAACAACGAGATTCAACTCACGGACGCTCTCAGAGGGCTGGCCCGGCTTCGCACGATGTACGGATATGTCGTTGAAGGAAAACGTTTTGACGCCGGAGACAAATTGGGGTTCCTGAAGGCGACGGTGGAGATGGGCCTTAAAAATCCGGAGTTGGGAAAAGAATTTCGAAAATATCTGAAAGACCTTTCCCTCTAACCTCTTCATCGCTCCGGCGCCCTCACATTCGCGCCCCCTTACCTGGAAAACCGAGTTGCAGAGTTGATTCCACGCGTGTAGAATAAACATTCAGCCGACGCGCCGCTTTGCGGGGGACTTCTTTGAGCGGCCCCCGAGCGGACGTCGACGTCGTTTCTTTTTAAGTCGTTTCTTTTTAATTGGATAACAAGGAGTGTTCCGTGCCCAGCTCAATCGATCAGGAAATGCAACAGATTGAAATTCCGGAAAAGCTCCCTCTTGTTCCGGTCCGCGACATGGTGGTCTTCCCGCACATGGTCCTTCCCCTGTTCGTCGGGAGGGAACTTTC
>DATDON010000229.1:0-4614 GCA_035293225.1 Candidatus Manganitrophaceae bacterium | reverse complement strand
GGGGGAGACGCCTATTCCACCGCGTTGGTTTTGGCGGCCTCCTTGAAGCGGGGAACGTACGACATTATTTTTTTCGGGAAACAGGCGATCGATGACGATAACGGCGCGGTTGGAATTCACGTGGCCGAATTCATGGGGCTTCCTCACGTCGCGGCGGTCAACAAATTGGAGATTGACCCGGAAGCAAAACGGGCCGTGGCCCACCGGCAGATCGAAGGGGGGGTTGAAGTGGTTGAGATAAAACTCCCCGTGGTCTTTACATGCCAGAAAGGGATGAACGAGCCCCGTTACGCCTCTCTCCCCGGGATCATGAAGGCGAAGCAGAAACCGTTAAGCGTTCTCTCGTTGGCGGAACTTGGATTGCGGTCGGATGAAGTCGGCTCGAAGGGGGCCAAAATCGTCTTTGAAAAAGTTAAATCTCCCCCGCCCCGCTCCGCCGGAAAGATCATCGGGGGAGAGCCGCCCGAAGCGGTGAAAGAATTGGTCAGGCTGCTTCGGGAAGAAGCGAAAATATTGTAGCGGGTAAACGCGGGAGGGGCCCGGCGGATTTTTCGTAAAGGATCGGTCAGGCGTTTATGTCCATTAATACAGAGAGGAAGTTTCCGGGGCAATCGCAAAAATCTCCGGGAAACGGAAAGAGGGCGCTTGTCCTGGCGGGGGGAGGGATTCCGGGATGGATGTATGAAATCGGCTGCCTGGCCGCCCTCGACGATTTTTTTGACGGGTTCTCCGTCAACGACTTCGACATCTATGTCGGGACGAGCGCCGGCGCGGCCGTCGCGGCGCTCATGGCGAACGGGGTAAAGCCCCGGGACGCTTATGAAGACATCAAAAATGACCGAAAAACGCCGTTCAATTTCGCCCGTCGGGATATTTACGGTTTCGGCTACCAAGAGACTTTCCACACGTTCAAGAAGTTTTTGAGCTCTTTATACCCGATTGCGAAATATCTTGTGAAGAACAGGCGGGCCACGTCGATTCTCGATCTGCTGAATCTGTTGCAGGAGAATCTTCCCTCCGGCATTTTCACGCTGAAAAACTTCGATCTTTATCTGTCGAATTTTTTTTCCCAGGAAGGTTTCAGCAACGATTTTCGGGGGCTTAAAAAGGAGCTTTATATCCCGGCGGTGGATGTGGATATGGGGCGGTACGACGTTTTTGGAGAAGAGGGGTTCGACGATGTCCCGATCTCCAAAGCGGTGACCGCTTCTTCCGCCATGCCGATCCTTTTTCAACCGATCCATCTGAATGGAAAGGATTATATCGACGGCGGGGTCGGTCGGGTCGCCTATATGGACATCGCCATGAACCACGGGGCCGAAATGATGTGGGTGATCAATCCGGTGCAGTATATCATGAACGATAGAAACCTGGTTTGCATCCCTTCTCTTTCCGGAAAATGCGTCAGTATCCAAGAAAAGGGGCTTTATTATATTTATGATCAAGCGATGCGGATCAATACATCCACGAGAATGTACCTCGCGATCAAGAGATATCGGTTTGAGCACGCGGAGAAGACCTTTATTCTCACGCAGCCGAAGCCGTCGGAGGCCTTTATGTTCGCGCATCACGCGGTCAGCTATAATTCGAGGGTTGAAGTGTTGAAATACGGCTACTTTTCCACGATGGAATCGCTCAAGGAGGAGTTCGGCTATTATCAAAACTGCCTCGGTCTGAACGGCCTCCGGGTGACGTTGGATAAGTTCAAAGAGCCGTAATATCGACAGGGTTGGATTTGAGACGCCGGGTGACCCGAATTGTGCGACGGTGTACGTTCAAGGAAAGACCTTTTTGAGGGCGTAAGGAGGCCGCATGGCCGGGATTTTAGTTTTTGTTGAACAACGGGAAGGAAAGTTAAGAAGGGTTTCCCTGGAGGCGCTCGGGGCGGCGAAGCGATTGATTGCAAAAGCGCAAGGGGTGGTGGCCGCGGCGCTGATCGGAGATGAGACGCCGCCGGAGGCGAAAGGGTTGACGGCGGGCGCCGCGGATAAGATTTATTTCGTTGAGGACCCCCTCTTTCGCCATTATTCTTCCGAAGGCTACGCGATGATTCTGGCCGATCTCGCCCGGAAGATGGAGGCCGGTCTGATTTTAATGGGGGCCACCGCCATGGGAAAGGATCTCGGCCCCAAATTGGCGGCAAAACTGAAGGGAGCTTACGCGGGGGACTGCGTCGGTCTGGAAATCGGGGAGACGGGGGAGTTGATCGCGGAGCGGCCCATCTATGGAGGGAAGATCAAAGCCAAAGTCAGGAGCCTCCAATCCCGCTTCCAGGTCGCCTCCCTTCGGCCGAACATGTTCCCTGTCCAGCCGCCTGACAGCTCGCGGGAGCCGGCGATGGAGCGGGTCTCTCCCACGTTCGATTTCGCCGGGCTGGCCGCCAAGGTGAAGGAGATCGTCTCGACCGCCGGCTCGAAGGTGGAGCTGACCGAGGCGCAGATTATTGTGTCGGGAGGGCGCGGCCTTAAAGGGCCGGAAAATTTCAAGCTGGTGGAAGATTTGGCGGAGGCCCTCGGCGCGGCGGTGGGGGCCTCCAGAGCGGCGGTCGACGCCGGCTGGAAACCGCACGCCTATCAAGTCGGTTTAACCGGAAAGACGGTCTCTCCCGTTTTATATATCGCCTGCGGCATCTCCGGGGCGATCCAGCATCAAGCGGGGATGTCCTCTTCAAAGTTTATTGTGGCGATCAATAAAGACCCGAACGCGCCGATCTTTAAAATCGCCGACTATGGCATTGTCGGGGACGTTTTTGAAATCCTTCCCCTTCTGACGGAGGCGGTCAAAAAGATGAAATCGGAAGGATAAATAGTTCCGTCCAATAAAAAAGCCTCCGCCCGGACTGAACGCCGGATGGAGGCTTTTTTTGTAGAGGGTTTTTCTATTTTTTACCGAGAATCGCGTCTTTCGCCGCTTTGGCGACGCGGAATTTGACGACCCGCTTCGCCGGAATCTTGATCGCTTCGCCGGTTTGAGGGTTGCGACCCATCCGGGCCTTCCGGTTGACTAAAACAAGTTTTCCAAGTCCGGGAAGGGTAAATGTATTTTTCGCTTGCTGGTACGCGAGAGAGGCGACCTCTTCCAAGAGCTGCCCCGCCAATTTTTTGGAGATTCCACCCTTTTTTGCAATATGATCCGTAATCTGAGATTTGGTCATGGCTTTTGCCATAAGTTCTTCCTCCTTTGTCTAGAACCCGATTTGATTTTAAAACTTGCCTGGCCGGATCTTATAAGACCCTGGCGTCCATCCGACTACAAAATAGGAAGGGCCCCTTGATAGCTCATTGAGAATGAATTTCTCAGTTCGGGAGGTGAGCCCCTCAATCCCTCCCTTCATGGATGATGGTGGACTATACTCTTCTTTATATCGAAGGTCAAGAGGAGAAAATACAAAAAAAGCATCTCTTGAAATTCGTTCCCGGTCCTTATTTTCGCCTTATCGGCCTTTATGGGCGCCGGCTGATGTGAGGTTCATAGAGGATCTGAATCACATTCCCGTCCGGATCGGCCATGTAAAAAGAGTAGCTCCCATCCCGATGCCTTCTCGGAGGTTTGAGGATCGCCACGCCCGCTTTCTCCATCTTTGCGGCAAGCCCGTCGACCGCCCCTTCGTTTTCGACGATCCACCCAAAGTGATCCAACGGCTGCCCTTCTCCCTGTGAAAGGGTCGCGCCGGGGGGGATCTGATGAAGGGCCAGGTTGTCCGAGCCGGAGCTGAGATAAATATTTTCAGTATCCGGCGCCCAAACCACCTTCATTCCCAGAGTTTCTTCGTAAAATTTTCGAGATTTGACTATATCAGCCACTCTCAGAGCGAGATGCCTGAGGCCGCGAAGCGGGGGAGAAGGGTCTTCCTTTTGGGTCGACATATCGAGATCCTTTTTATCCGGGGAGATTAAAGCAATTCGATCAACTCATCCAATTTTTCTTGAGCGCCGTAAGAGACCCCTTCCAGGTCGCGATAAGGGATTCCTAAAAGATCCTGGCTGGTGATCGCCCCTTGACGCTGGAAGAGTTCTCCGAGCCAGACGAGCCGTTCTCCGACCCGGATCTGCCCGGCGATTCGTTCGATCTCTTCCGGGATGAGATGATATTCCTTCGCCAACGCTTCCATCGTTTCTCCGGCGGCGATCCTTTTGAGGATCGTCTGATTCCTCCGGAGGGGAGCGACAAGAGGGGAGATATCCAGAAGAACATTCTCCCCCTCCACTTTGACGTTGAAACAGGCGACCTTCAGGGCCGGCTCTTCAGCCATCGCGCCGTCTCGAACATTGAATCTCCAAAGATGCCAGGGGCAGGTCACCACCCCTTCTTTCAGCGCGCCTTGACCCAAAGGCCCCCCTTCATGAGGACAGAGATTGTCGAGGGCGTAAACGGCCCCCTCGGATTTAAAAAGCGCGATCTCTTTCCCCTCCACCCGGATGACCTTTCCTTTCCCGGAAGGGATCTCGCCCGTTTGGGCGACTTTAATAAATTCGGACACGATTCTCCCCGTCACTGATTCGATGAGTTTAACGCTCTCCGGCCTGTTTTTGCAACCTCTTCAATGGCGGCGGGATTTTCGATCGATGTCAGATCGCCCATCGGCTCGCCGAGATATCTTGCCCGGATGACCCG
>DATDON010000228.1:0-7225 GCA_035293225.1 Candidatus Manganitrophaceae bacterium | reverse complement strand
CGCTGGGAGCGGCTGTCGGCCTGCTGTTGGGAGGGGGCTTGGTCGCCCTTGAAATTCTTTTGACGAAAACAACGGCGAAGAAATTACTCTGGGGATTGCTCGGTTTTTTTCTCGGCCTCTTGGCGAGCGGACTGCTCAATCTGATGGTCGAGCCGATCTTCGCGTTCAACTCGGCTCTTTCGTTCGCGTGGAAAGGGGTCTCCCTGGTTTTTTTCTCCTATTTCGGATTGATCCTGGCGATGAAAATCGAGTCGGACCCCGGATCTTTCTTCGGCGGAAAAGGTCCCGTCGAGGAGGCGCCGGCCGCGTCGAATAATAATAAGATATTGGACACCAGCGTGATTATCGACGGCCGGATCGCCGATCTTTGCGAGACCGGTTTCCTGGAGGGGACCTATATTGTTCCACAGTTTATTCTCCAAGAGCTCCAGCATATCGCCGACTCTTCCGATTCCCTCAAACGGGCGCGGGGGCGTCGGGGGCTCGATATCCTTCATCGCATCCAGAAAATGGCCGATATCGACGTCCGGATCGTGGAGGAGGATTTCCCTTTGATAAAAGAAGTCGATTCCAAGATCGTCGCGTTGGGGAAACGTCTTTCGGCGAAAGTCGTGACGAACGATCTCAACCTCAACAAGGTCGCGGCGCTTCAGGGGGTCCGCGTGCTCAATATCAATGAACTTTGCAACGCGCTGAAACCGGTCGTCTTGCCGGGAGAAACGATGCGGGTCTTTGTTTTAAAAGAGGGGAAAGAGTCGGGCCAAGGGATCGCCTATCTGGACGACGGCACGATGATCGTCGTCGACGAGGCGAGAAAGTGGATCGGGAAAAACATCGACGTCGTGGTGACGAGCGTGCTGCAGACCACCGCCGGCCGGATGATTTTTACGAGAATGAAAGAAGAGCCTGAGCGGGAGGAGTATCAGGCGCTGAGAAGCAGCGGATGATCTCCGGGAGCGGGTTCGGAAAAGGGCCGCTGTATTCATCTCCCAAAAAAGCGGGCTTTTGGACGCTTCCGGACAATTCCTTCAGCCTCGCGTCCTGACGTATTTGCAAGGGCGGAATCTATCCTCTCCCCGTCGGCGCGAGGCTTTGCTCTGACTTGGGGCCGCTTCTCTCCGGCGGGTTGGAGTTTCAAGATCGGCCGCAAGAGAGGCCGCAAGACAGGTCGGATGATCGATGGGTCGTTGATGACGTATGGTGTGATTCCCGCCGCGGGGCGGGGAGAGCGGTTTGGGGGAAAAGTAAAAAAACAGTTTTTGGCCCTCTGCGGGCGGCCGGTGATCGTTCATACCCTGATCCCTTTTCAAGCGTCCCCTTGGATCGATGACATCGTCTGTGTGGCCCCTCAAGAAGAGATCGGCGCCCTGGAGCGCCTGGTTACTGAATACCGCCTGACAAAAGTAAAGCGTGTTATTCCCGGCGGGGAGCGCCGTCAAGAGTCGACGCAAGCAGCCCTCTCTCTTCTGGAGAAAGAGGCCGCGCCGGGCGATATTGTTTTGGTCCACGACGGAGTCCGGCCGTTGGTCACCGGCGCATTGATCGGGCGGGTCGTTCAGGCCGCCGAGAAATACGGCGCCGCGGTCGCGGCCTTTCCGGTCTCCGACTCGTTGAAGGAGGTCTCATCGGAGGGTCTGATTCGAAAAACCGTTTCGCGGGAGAACCTCTGGGCGACCCAGACGCCGCAGGCTTTCCGGTTGGATATATTGGCGGAAGCCTACCGAACGGCCGCGCGTGATCGTTTTATCGGAACGGACGAAGCGGCGCTGGTGGAGCGGTTGGGAATTCCGATTCACTGTGTGGAAGGATCGCCGGAGAATATCAAGATCACCACCCCCTCTGATCTGAAGCTCGTCGAGCTGCTGCTTCACGACCGGATGGAAAAGGGGGATTCATGATCCGCGTCGGGTTCGGATACGATGTTCATGCGTTGGCGCCCGGCTACCGGTTGGTTCTCGGCGGTGTCGAGATCCCCCATGAAATGGGGTTGAAAGGATATTCCGACGGGGACCCCCTCCTGCACGCCCTCTGCGACGCCCTGTTGGGGGCGATGGGAGAAGGAGATCTCGGCCGGCATTTCCCTGAAGGAGATCCCCGCTGGAAGGGGATCTCCAGTCTGAGGCTCTTGGACGAGGTCGCCGCGCTTCTTTCGAGGAAAGGGCTTCGCGTCGTCAACATCGACGCGGTGGTGATCGCCGAGGCGCCGAGGATCGCCCCGTTTGTCGAAAGGATGAAAAAGAATATCGGCGCCTCATTGTCGATCCAACTTGAAGATGTCAATGTAAAGGCGACGACCAACGAGAAAATCGGATTTATCGGACGGGGAGAGGGGATCGCCGCCCAGGCGGTCTGCCTGATCGAGAAAGTAAATTAATACAAGCGAAAAAACAGTGAGGACGAAAATAAGAACCGATGTTCAGGACCATTAAAGAAGATATTCAAGCCGTTTTCGATCGAGACCCCGCCGCCCGCAGTGTGGTGGAGATCTTTCTGACTTATTCCGGTTTTCATGCGACCCTTCTTCACCGGCTTTCCCATTTTCTCTGGCGTAAAAAAGTTCCGCTCCTCCCCCGTCTGATCTCCCACTTCGCCCGATTGATCACCGGGATCGAAATCCATCCGGGGGCGGTCATCGGGAGGGCGTTTTTTATCGATCATGGGATGGGGGTGGTCATCGGCGAGACGGCGGAGGTCGGCGATCACGTCACCCTGTATCAAGGGGTGACGTTGGGAGGGACCGGCCAGGAGCCGGGGAAGCGTCACCCGACGTTGGGAAGTCATGTCGTCGTCGGGGCGGGGGCGAAGGTGCTGGGGGCGATCAAAATAGGGGACCATGTCCGGATCGGCGCGAATTCGGTCGTCCTTCAATCGGTTCCCGATCACGCCACCGCGGTCGGAATTCCCGGCAAGATCATCCGGCGGGAGCCGGAGGGAGGGGTCCTCGATCACACCAAACTTCCCGATCCGATCACGGAGCGCCTCGAGCGGCTTGAGCGTGAAATCATGGAGCTGAAGCAAGAGATCAAACAGAGGGTGTCGCATGATCTCGGCGGGTTTTCAGGATGAGTTGATGGCCGGCCCCCCCGATCCCGCCGCGATCCGGCGCTTGACCCGCAACCTGCTTAAATGGTACCGCGGTTTCGGGCGCGATCTCCCATGGCGCCGGACCCGCGATCCGTACGCCGTCTGGGTTTCCGAAATCATGCTTCAACAGACCCAAGTAGCGACGGTCCTCCCTTATTACCAACGTTTTTTGTCCGCCTTTCCGACCGTCCATGATTTGGCGGCGGCCCCGCTGGATCGGGTGTTGAAATCTTGGGAAGGGCTCGGCTACTATGCCCGCGCCCGGAACCTGCGCCGGGCGGCGCAAGAGGTGATCGATCGATTTGAAGGAAGCCTCCCCTCTACTTTTGAAGATATACTCGCCCTTCCCGGGATCGGCCGTTCGACCGCCGGCGCCATTTTAACCATCGCCTTCGGCCGGCGCCATCCGATCCTCGACGGCAATGTCCGGAGGGTCCTCTGCCGTTATTTTTGCGTCGAAGAAGATCCCCGGGAAAAATCGGTTGAAGCGAGGCTTTGGCGGGTTTCCGAAGCGCTTCTTCCTAAAAAAGACGCCGATCTTTACACGCAGGCGATCATGGATCTGGGGGCGACGGTCTGCGCGCCGGTTCGGCCGCGTTGTCCGGTCTGTCCGGTTCAAGGGGGATGTCTCGCATACCAAAAAGGTCTACAGGCGTCGTTGCCGCGGAAGGGGGCCCGAAAGAGCGTCCCTCATCATGATTATGTCGCCGGCGTCATCGAAAAGGGAGGAAAAGTCCTGGTCCGGCGTCGTCCCGCCGGGGGACTGCTCGGCGGGCTCTGGGAATTTCCAGGCGGGCGCGTCGACGGGAAACCCAAAACGCCCCTTCTTTCCGCCGTCGCGGCGGGGCCATTCCTTGAAAATGAAACAGGGATCAAAATCGCGGCGGCGGAGCCGCTGATCCGAATTAATCACGCCTTTACCCATTTCCGGATGACGCTCCATGTTTTTTCCTGCCGGACCGACGGGGCCGGATTAAAAATCTCTTCCAACGCGAAGTGGGTTCATCTGAAGAAACTTTCCGACTATCCGTTTTCATCCGCCCATCAAAAAATTCTTCAAAAGCTGATCTCTCAAGATGGGGCGGAGCAGGCGCCCTTATTTAAATAATCTTCTAAACCAGCGATCGAGCGTCCCGTCCTCGATCTCTTCAAGGGCGATCGCGTTAAAGCGGTGATACGTGATCCACTGGGAGAGTTTCTGAATGACCTCCATATCTTTTCCTTTCTTTTTTTGAAGCGCCTTCCATTTTTTTTCGATCATTTCTTCGGAATAGCGTTGAACCTTCTCCAGAAAGAGATGGACCACCATCGCCATCACCTCCGGTTTAAGTTTCTCCGCCTCACTCCGATATTTTTGATGATAGAGCGCCATTCGTTCCTCCCGATTTGTTTGAGCCCGTTTCAGCGGGAACAGTATATCTTATTTATTCGATCGGGGATGCGATGGTTGAGGATGCGCCGTTACGACGCCCCCAATTGGACCTGGTGGGCGCCGTTCAGCGAAGAATAGGAGTTGCAGGTGAAAAGGACGACCTGACGTTTTTTCGAGACCCCCTGGAGAATTTCCAAGGCGGCCTGGCGCCCTTTGGGGTCGAGGTGAAGGAGGGGATCGTCGAGGATCAAGGGAAAAGGGACGTCCGGCGCCTGGTCCAAGATCGCCAGTAGGATCGATAGAGAAACCTGATCGGCGACGCCGGAGCTTAAATGGTCCGGCGCGTCTCCCCCGACCTTGACTTCGCCGGAGGGATCGAAACGGAGCTCGTCCTTTTTTCCGCCGGAAAACATGGAATAGAAGATGTTCGCCACTTTTTGAACCTGATCGCGTCGGAGGGAGAGACCGTTCAGTCCGCCGTTGGAAAGGACCTTGGCGAAAAAGGAGGCGCCGGCCGGATGATTCGAAACGGCGGGGGAGAAGGAGGTCTCGAATAGAGAGATTTCTTCAGACTCCGTCTCGTTCGACATCCGGAGCTCTTCTTGGAGGCGATACGCTTCCGCGTTGAGTCCCTCATAGTCCCGCAATTTTTCCTCGAGCGCTTTTGAATTCTGCGCCAATTCCTGAAGTTGAAGCTCCAGCGTCTCCACGGTCGCCCCATTTAAAAGCGCTTGTTTCTTTTCGGTCCATTCCTTCTTGTTTTGAAGATGTTCGCGATAGGCGCGCTGGAGCGCTTTCAGGTCGGGGATGTCTTTCGATCCGGTCTTTTTCATCAGTTCGGTCAGCCCTTTGAATTCCTTATCGAATTTTTTCCCGAGTTGGAAGAGTTTGTCGTTGAGACCGGACCTCGTTTTTTCCAAGCTCTTTTTTTGGGAGGCCCTTTGATTCAATATGAAATATCCATAAGCGGATAATCCGATTCCCGCCAAGGTCCCGACTAAAAAGAGATAACTGAAAAGATTCCTTAAAGTAATCAGGATCGGAAGCAAGAATGAGAAGACGGTCAGGCCGACGCCGATCTGGATGAGCCGGTCCTGGACCGGATCGACCCCTCCAATCCGTGCCAATCGGCGCTCCGCCTCCTCCAACTCATCCCGTAATTGGATTTCTTCTTCCTCTCTTATCTTGATTTGGTCTTCGTACTGTTTCATCAGGTCTAAAGAAACCTCATCGGCTCCGACCAACCCGGAAAATTTTTTTTGTTCGGCCTCCTCCAGCCGTTTCATCTCCATCTCGGCGGAACGCGACTCTTCGATCCGGTGTTTCGTTTCGGACGCCTTGTCGTGCAGGCTGAGG
The DNA here is from genome assembly GCA_035293225.1 of Candidatus Manganitrophaceae bacterium. Taxonomy (GTDB): domain Bacteria; phylum Nitrospirota; class Nitrospiria; order SBBL01; family Manganitrophaceae; genus DATDON01. The sequence goes on along the minus strand of DATDON010000228.1, from coordinate 1,413 downwards.
ATCTCTCCCTCGTACTGGCCCAGCTCTTCCAGTTTTTTTCGAAGGTCTTGAAGCTCCGATTCTTTTTCACTCCGGCCGCTCTTGGAAGGGGTGGAAACTTCCGCTCGAGGGAAAGCGGGAGCCGCCGCGCCTGGAGCGGGGAGAGAAATCGTCCCTCCGCCGTTGGATGGAAAGAGCGCGGCGGCCAATTTGGGCCGGTCGATCATAAAACAGGCCCCAAGCGCCTCTTCTTCGAGTGGGGTGATTGTCCGCCGGCGCCACTCTCTGATCTTTTCCGGTTCTTCCTCAATGATTGTTCCTTTTCCGGAGGCGTCAAGTTTTGAGAGGTGGATCATCTTCTTTAAAAAATCGGCGGTGATCCGGTAGAGCGCCCCGTCCTTGGTTTGAAAGATCACCGCCGCTTGAGCCGGTTGGTTTTCCGAAAAAGAGACTCCACCCAGCGGGGTGTTCAGGAGAAGGGAGGAGAGGAGATGAAAAGCGGCGGTTTTCCCCGCTCCGTTGGCCCCGACCACGAGGTTCAGACCCGGTTTCAGGGTAATCCGTGTCGGCTGAAGCCAGGGCCGAATTCCATAGAGATCAATGGCAAGGAGAATCATCGATAATCCCAAACGGCGGTTCTTAAGGAGCCGCGACAAAATAACTGGCGCGGCTCCTAAATCGATAAAAGTATACCAAAAAATAAAAAAAGGGGGGGCGAATCCAAAGGGGGAAGAGGATCGCGGGAGAAAGGGTTTTCTACGATCGGGTCAAAGCGGTAAGGGATGTGTTAAATCAAAGAGCTTTCACGGTCGATCATCTGGGCGAGATTGAAGTCTTTATCCGTGATTCCGCCCTGGCTGTGTGTGGTCAATTTTAAGATAACCCGATTGTAATTAATAATGATATCGGGATGATGATCGACCGAATTGGCCAATTCGGCTACTTTATTGACAAATGCCATCGACCCCTTGAATGATTTGAATGAATATTTTTTTTGAAGGACATTATCGGAAAGCTCCCAACCCTTCAGGTCGTGAACTTTTCTTTTAACTTCATCCATCGAGAGGAGTCCCATGGCGTTCTCCTTTTCACGGGGCGCTTGAGCGCTTCATCCTAATTCAATTTCTTAAAGGGTAGCATGTTCCAGGAAGAAAGGTCAATGTAGTTGCATTCTTCATAAAAATACATTAAATTGAGGATCAACCGAAAGAGGGGAACGGTGAGGAGGGGAGAAGATGATATCTAAAGAGGCGGCGCCGGTTGAGATCGCCAAGTTGGGAGAAAAAGGAATTCGGATCAGTTGGAGCGACGGCCATCAGGGAATTTATCCACATTTATACCTGCGTGAAAATTGTCGTTGCGCCTCCTGTGTTCAAGAGTGGAGCGGGGAGAAATTGATTCGGGCGGAGAATATTCCCCAAGATATCACACCGG
>DATDON010000227.1:0-3806 GCA_035293225.1 Candidatus Manganitrophaceae bacterium | reverse complement strand
AAGAGATAAGAAGTCAACGGCCGCAAATCTTTGAATGTCTTCACCACAACCTCACCCTCAACTTTTTTTCATTCTACTCAAAACAAAAGAGAAAGACAATCGAGAAAGAACGAGGGGATTTTTAAAGGCGCCAAAGCTCTAATCGACCCGATCTGAAATCCCATGAGCCAACCTGTTACCGCGCCAGCTATAACAAAACGTCCCACCTACCGCATCAGGTCGCCTGAGGCGCAGTCCGCGACGCTCTCTCGCGGTCGCGCCGAATGCGACCGTGGGGGTCTAGGGGGTGGAACCCCCAGCGTCCCGGGGAATCCGAAGGGGGTGTGGCGAAACACCCCCGCGGCGGGGCGTGGGGCAGCGCCCCACATCATTTATCCCCCGTGCCCTTCTCCGGAATCCACACCCTCACCCAAGGCAACAACACAAACGCCGGCCACGCCAAAAAAAAGGTCGCCGTAAAGTAGGCCACATACCCTAACTCCTCCGTCGCCATCCCGGAAAACGCCCCCGACACCGATCGGGTCAGACCAAAGAGGGCCGAAAGGAGCGCATATTGCGTGGCGGCATGCTCCTTATCGCAAACGCTCATCAAAAACGCCAAGAACGGAGCGGTCCCCAACCCGCCTGAGAACGATTCGACCACCGACGCCCCATACATCATCGGAATCGAGGGGGGAAAGGCCGCCGCCGCCGCGTAAAAAAGGTTCGACGCCGCTTGGGCGATCCCCAATATCCAGAGGGCCTTGAAGATTCCCCACCGGCTGGTCAGCGCCCCTCCCAACAACGCGCCGGCGATCGTGCTGACCACCCCGATGGTTCCGGGGACCATCCCGATCTGAACCGGGGTGAAGTTCCGGTCAACCCAAAACGGTTTCACCATCGGCCCCATCGCCATGTCGCCCAGTTTAAAAAGGAGGATAAAGAGGGCGACGAAAAAAAAGCCGGGCCGCTCCCAAAACCGCTTCAACGGCCTCCAGACCGCGTCCAGAACCGGAAGGGCCTCATTCCCTCCCCTCTTTCGGGGGTTTTGATTGGAAGCGACCTCCGGCGCGCGGCCGGAGAGGAGGGCCATCGCCAAAAGAAGGATCGACGCGGCGATAAACGCCCCGTCCCAGCCGATCATCCCGGCGGCGGCGACGAAGAGCCCGCCGGCGGCGATCAAAGCGATCCGGTAGGTCGTCACCCGAACGCCGTTCGCCTCCCCCATCTCATCCGGGTCGAGAAGCTCGATCGTGTAGGCGTCGATGGCGATATCCTGGGTCGCGGAGAAGAGCGCGAGGGAAAACATTAACAACCAGAGGCCGATCCCGACCGATCCCGGAGGGAGACTTAAGACCGTCAAAAGGGAAAGTCCGAGCAACACCTGGCAAGCGCGAATCCAGGAGCGGCGCCTTCCCAAAAGATCGACCGCCGGCGCCCAGAGAAATTTCAGGGTCCAGGGGAGGCCGACCAGGCTGAGGAGACCGATCTCTTTGAGGCTGACGCCGTGCGTTCGGAAGTAAACGGGAAAAGCGTCGATGATGAGGCCGAAGGGAAAACCTTCCGCGAAATAAAGGATTGCGACCCAGAAGAGTTTGTTTTTGGCGCTCGGCATCGGGGGATACTTTACCGCGATTGGATCAATTTGTCATCCTCTATCTCCTCTGATATGATCCCTTCCATGAAATCGGACCTGTTCGATCGGATCACCTTCCTTCTCGTCCAACCCGAAAGCCCCGGCAATGTCGGAAGCGCGGCGCGGGCGATAAAAAATATGGGGTTCTCCCGGCTGGCGATTGTCTCCCCCTCCGACCCGCGGCGGCCGGAAGCGATTCGGATGGCGTATCGCTCCGGAGACGTTCTGAACGCCGCCCCTCTCTATCCCGATCTCCCTTCCGCCCTGGCGGACGCCCAGTGGGTGGTGGGGCTTACCGGGAGGAAACGGAAGGGAGGGGGCGACATCGAATCGATCGAAAACCTCGCTCCGGAAATTTTGGGGCAGGCGGTAAGGAACCGGGTCGCTCTCCTCTTCGGCCCGGAGGGGACCGGCCTGACAAATGAGATCCTCTCCCGCTGTCACCGTCGGGCCTTTATCCCGACCGGCGGGGTCTTTTCGTCGCTGAATTTGGCGCAATCGGTCCTCATGGTCGCTTCCGCGCTCTTTCGGTCGGCCCCGGGCCAGACCGCGGCCGGGCCGCCGCGCGTGTTGGCCGTCTATCAAGAGACCACCCCTCTTTTTGAAGAGATGGACTTCACGCTCGAGCGGATCGGATTTCTAAAGGGGCCCGCCCGAAAGGAGATGACGCGCAGATTGAAAAACCTCTTCACGCGGGCCGGCCTCGACGGCCACGAGGCGAAGATTTTGCGCGCCCTCTTTCGTCAGGTCTTGTGGGCCTCGGAAGAGAAGGAAAAGGCGCCGCGCGCCGGCCACAAAACCCCCGATAGCCGATGAATCGGCCATCGGGGGTTGATTGAGCAAGTTTTTCACATAAGACAGCCAAGTTAACGCTTCTAAAAAATTTTTATCAGCCCCGCGCCCTCCCTCTTTTAATTCATGTTTTTTAATCCGATTCACGGTACCGTGAACAATTTGCGCAAAGAAAGAAACAAACAGATCAGGATCGGGTCTTTTTATACACTTCATAAAAGAACGAGAAAAGCGTCTTAATCGCTCCAGGTCTCGGAAGCATTTTGCCTGTCTGGAAAACGGTACAATTATTGCTCTTTCAATTAGCAGGGTGTTGAAAAACTCTTAATCCGTCATTCCCGAATGTTTAATGGTTTTCGTTCAACCTCCAACCATTTCCCGGAGGTCATCGGGAATCCAGTTTATTTAAAATCAATGACTTCTGGATTCCCGCTTTCGCGGGAATGACGGCCTAACCCGCAAATAGATACTTTTTCAACAGCCTGTTAGATTGAGACGCTCCGATGAAAAGGTTTTAAATGCGCGCGCTGTTGAAGGAAGAGCCGATCTCCTCCGCCGAAGATCAACGGTTGAGGGAAAATATTTTAAACAGCCTGGAAAGAAACGCAGTGGTCGATTTTCCGCCCGACGTAAGGATCACGGTCCGGTCGGGAACAGTTTACCTCGAAGGAAAGGTCTCCATGCAGGCCGAAAAACAGATGATGGAGGATATCATTCTCTCGACGCCCGGCGTCCGATCGTTCCGGAATCGTCTGGTCATCAAGCCCTGTCGGGCGTCGGCCGGCGCCTGAAAGGATCCTTTCTGTATCGACAGACACGGCCGCATCGCGGTGTCGCGACGCTTGTTCAGGAAGGGGGAAGAGCATGTTCGTGAAAGAGAGATTCACACCCAAAATAAAAAATTTGCCTCTGGAAAATCCGACCCTTTGCCTCAACACGGGGGAAGGAAGATACCTCTTTGTCCATCGCCTCAGTCAAATTAAAAAGAGAAACTCCCAAAAAGAGATGCGAAAGCGATTCAAAGAAATCAAGCGGGTCGTCTTGTATCCCTCTTAGAATCTCCCGCATGTAAAACAGACCGGTGACCGCTATGGCCTTTCAAGGCTCAGGAATCATGACCGCCCCTCTCGAGAAAGCGGTCACTTGGGCGCAACGTTCTTCCCTCTGGCCGCTGACGATGGGGCTCGCCTGCTGCGCGATTGAGATGATGTCGATGGTCGGCTCACGGTACGATATCGCCCGCTTCGGCGCGGAGGTTTTTAGAGGCACGCCGCGCCAGGCCGATCTGATGATCGTCTCAGGGAGATGCTCGATGAAGATGGCCCCGGTGGTAAGAAGGCTTTATGATCAGATGGCCGAGCCGAAATGGGTCATCGCCATGGGGACTTGCGCATCGTGC
>DATDON010000226.1:0-21934 GCA_035293225.1 Candidatus Manganitrophaceae bacterium | reverse complement strand
GCGATCCGGACCTGCTCCAGGACCTTTTCGGTGGAGACTTCGGTCGCGCTTTGTATATCTATTTTCCGTCCCACTTCGGCTTTTTCTCCCTCCTCCCTTTGCCGAAAATCTTCCTGCTCCCGGGTGGAGGATCGGACCTGCGCCTTAAACACGCGGGCCAAAGCGGTATAAGCGCTGTTTTCAGCCGCCTGCCGGGTGTCGCCGAAGCCGACCCCCACCATGTAGGAGACGTCCGGATACTGTGGGCTGGCCCCATCCACCCACTCCGGCTTCCGCTCCGCAAAAAGAACGCCGGCAATCCCGACCAAAAGGAAAAGGGCGACGGCGCCCGCATGGCGATTAACGAATGGTTTGGTCGATGAAAAACCGCTTTTTTCTTTTTTCAATGACGACATTTGGAACCTCTCCTTCTTCGATGAGCGTTCCCTCTTTGGAATAATATCGAATTTTGGCCCGCCACGCTCCCTCGGGAAGAGAGATTCGGGCCAGGTAAATCCTTCCCGGCAAAGTCCGCCAGCTCCGTTTATCGGCCTGTTCGGAGGCGACCGAGTAGACATTGGATAGAAACCCGGTCAACAACTCCGCCCCTTCGCCTCCCCGTTTTTTCGCCTCACGCTTGGCCGTCCGGCCGGCGAGATACTTGGCGGTCGCGCGGGCGATCGCTTTGCCTGAGATCCGCCCGATACGATCCTCCAGATTTTTCTTTGCGATGGCGGTAATGTCTTCCAACAGGTCGAACCGCCGGCGCAGGGTCGTCTCTCCCTTCTGAAGGACGACCTCCACCGAATCGACCTGGGAAGGCTGCGGGACGAATTTGGGAAGTGCGACCCGGAGCATGTAAACGCCGCCGCTTCCGTCCGGAACCGGCGCGTCGATGAAATAATCCTCTTTGATCGGCGAGCGCCCCCCATAGGCGACGATGACCATCTCTCCCTCTTGCTCGGAAGCGGGCGCCGTCGCCTGGGAAACCGACTGCGGAAAGGCCTTCTTATACTCCTCCTGCTCTTCCCGGAGGCGGAGGATTTTCGAGAGCGTTATAAGATCGGAACCGATCCGCTCCGGGATCGGCGTTCGATAAAATTTTTGATACTCCTGGAAGGCCTCGTAGGCTTTTCGATATGAAATAAAGGCGTCATTCGATTCGCCTCGGGCCTCGTAAAGAATTCCGGATAGGTATCTCGCGAAGGCGTCCTCCTTATAAACGCTTTTTGGGGAATAACGGTCGTTGAGGAGGTTCAAACGGGCGTCGACCCGCCTCGCCTCCACCAGCGCCTCGTCCCATTGCCCCATCGACGCGTAATTGAGCGCCGAGAAAAGGTGGATCAATACCTTCTCAAAGTCTTCTCCTTCATAAGGGAGGAGATTGTCGTTGGTCAGGAGGGCGCCCGCGTGCGTCGAGACGCTCTGGGTGTAAAGCTCCTCCACCAGGGCGCCGGCCTTTTCGAAGAAGACGTTGCTCTCCTCGTACCGACCCGCGAGATGGAGGAGCATGCCGCGGTCAAAATAGTAGAGGAGGGCGTTGCGCTCCCCGTAATCCTCTTTATTCTTCTCAACGACCGCGTCGGCGTCGGTGTAACGATGGGCGAGCAGGTTCTGTTCCACCAACGCTTGATGATGAAGAGAGGGGGCGCATGCGGACAAGAGAAAGAAAAGGAAAGAAGCGCCGCAAACCGCCGCCCGAGCAACCAGGCGCATGAGGTGTCATCCTTAAAATTTGACCTTGCTCTTGGAGATGACCTTTTTGATCTTCTTCTGGCCGAACCAGACCTTTTTGTTATTGGCCATATCGACCATCTCCAGATCGACCTGGTAGAAGACCGCCTTGGTCCCCCCGGCTTCATCCAGGATGGTGTTGATCGTCCCGATCAGCATGTAATCGGCGCCGGCCTCTTTTCCGGGCCCTTTTGCGGTCTCTTCCGACGAATGAAGGGCCTGTTCCTGCCGTTCGGTTCGGATCTCTTCCCGCTCCTCTTTTCCCGCCACGAAAAAGATCCGTCCGGAATTGGTCAATTCCCTCTCCAAATCTTTGATGAAGGTCTGAACATTGATATGCTCGTGGCTTCGATTGACCACGGTTCCGACAATGACGGTCGGCTCTTTCCCCTTTTTCTTCATGTAGTTGTCGACCCAGGGGCGATTGAGGGCGTCTTTCACCATCTCCTCAGAGACGAGGCGGGAATCGGTGTCGTTCCAACGGCCGGAAAGGTCGGTCACTGTGTCGGTCTCAACGCGGGAGATCTGCGCGCCGCCGCAGGAAACCAGCGATCCCGATAAAACCGAGAGGATCATGAAATAGATGATTTTTCTACGCATGGCGATCTTGCTCCACGATAGGGTTTGAGGTTTTGGGAGTCGTCACTGACGCTTCTCTTCCTCTTTTTCGAGGATATCGAAGGCCTTCTCCGCGTTCTTTCGCACATAGTCCCGGACCGAGGCGTTCAACTCCTTCGCCCGATCGAGGGTCTCTTTGAATTTATCCAGATCAAGCCGGGCCAGCGCGTAAATCGTCCCGTCGGAGGGGTCGGTCCAGTGGTCGATGATCACGACACCGGAGAGGGTGCTCGCCGAAAAGGTCTTGACGGTCTGCTCGATATTCTGTTCTTCGCTGGTCTTGCTGAAATCCCCCGCGGTGGTGGAGGCGGCGTAATCCCGCATCAACGAAGCGGAGTAGGTTTCAAAGATCTTTGAGATCTCGGCCCGGGCCCGGTTATCCGCCGCCGTTTTCGCCATCGGTTTGTTCTTCACCCCCGTGATCGCGCCGACGCCGTAAAAAACCTTTTGATCATTATCAAGAAACGCCCCGCTCCCCTTTTGAACCCATTCGGGCTCCTCATTCTTGACCCCTTTTCCGGCGCACCCGACAAGCAAAAGGATGACGACGCCGACCACGATTCCTTGGATGGACCGCTCCCTCTTCTTCATCGCTCTCTCCTTCTCCATAATGTAAAAAACGTTCTCAATATACCATCTCTATCTGAAAAGTCAATTTCCAAGGCTTATTATTGAGACCGGTCAATCCAAGACGAGAGGGAATCGGCCGCGCCCCTGCCGATTTTAAATGATGAAAAAAGGGTTTGACAAAAAAAATCGGTTCGGATATAATGGCTTTAGTTTCAGAACAGGGTCCGAGTCGGCGTTGAAACCGCTTCGGTGAAAATTCCGTCTCATTAGATTTTTCTTCCAATTCTGCTCCAAAACATTTCATTTAAAACCTATTTAAGGAAGATGGCCATAAACTAATTGTCTGCTCGTCTCATCGCGCCTCCCTATATTCAAACCTTATCATGAATGACGGTATCCTGAGTGAAAATTAAAATCTTTTGCGACGACCCCGGTCGTTCGCCGCTATTCTTAGAGCCTTCCCTATAAATAAATAATCCGCAAATAAAGGAGAGAAAGATGAATCTTGCCGAATTAAAAGAAAAAAGTATCGCAGAACTGAACGATGTGGCCAAAGAACTGAAGATAGAAGGGGCCAGCAATCTGAGAAAACAGGAGTTGATTTTTGCGATACTGCAAGCCCAATCGGAAAAGAATGGGACCATTTATGGGGAAGGGGTCCTTGAAACCCTTCCGGACGGCTTTGGGTTCCTCCGCTCTCCTGATTATAACTATTTACCGGGCCCCGACGACATCTATATCTCTCCTTCTCAAATCCGAAGATTTAACCTTCGGACCGGCGATATCGTCTCCGGCCAGATCCGGCCCCCGAAAGAGACCGAACGATATTTCGCCCTCTTAAAGGTCGAGAAGATCAACTATGAGGAGCCGGAGGTCGCACGCGATAAGATCCTCTTCGACAACCTCACCCCGCTTTATCCGATGGAGAAGATCAAGCTTGAATACACCCAGGATGATTATTCGACCCGCGTGATGGAGCTGATCGCCCCCATCGGAAAAGGACAGCGCGGCCTCATCGTCGCCTCCCCCCGCACGGGGAAAACGATGCTCCTTCAGGCGATCGCCAAGGCGATCATGAAAAATCACCCGGAGATCTCCCTGATTGTCCTTTTGATCGACGAACGGCCCGAAGAGGTCACCGACATGCAGCGGCAGGTCAAGGGGGAGGTGGTCAGCTCCACATTTGATGAGCCGGCCCAGCGGCATGTGCAGGTGGCCGAGATGGTTCTGGAAAAGGCCAAACGCCTTGTAGAACATAAGAGGGACGTGGTCATCTTGCTTGATTCGATCACCCGGTTGGCCCGGGCCTTCAACGCGGTGGTCCCCCCCAGCGGAAAGGTCCTTTCCGGCGGTCTCGACGCCAACGCCCTCCAACGCCCCAAACGATTCTTCGGCTCGGCGCGGAACATCGAAAACGGCGGAAGCTTGACGATTATGGCGACCGCCTTGATCGACACCGGAAGTCGGATGGACGACGTGATTTTTGAAGAATTTAAGGGAACCGGCAATATGGAGCTTCATCTCGACCGGAAACTCGCCGATCGGCGAATCTTCCCCGCCATCGACATCACCCTCTCCGGCACCCGCAAAGAGGAGCTGCTGGTCGATAAAGAGGATCTGAATAAGATGTGGATCCTCCGGAAGGTGCTCAGCCCCCTCTCCACCGTCGAATCGATGGAGTTCTTAATAGATAAGATGAAGGGGACCAAATCAAACAAAGAATTTTTAGAGTCGATGAATAAATAGACTTGAAAATTCCATTTTTATTAAGCTATAATAGTTTGTTTTAATCGCAGGCTATCGAAAGAAGGAGATATTTACATTTATGAAAACGGCAGTTCATCCCGAATACAAAGAGGTCAATATTACCTGCGCTTGCGGGGCGGCGCTTAAATCCAAATCGACCCGGAATGAAATTCGTCTCGACATCTGTTCTTCTTGCCATCCGTTCTTTACCGGAACGCAGAAGATTATCGACACGGAAGGCCGGGTGGAGCGGTTTAAGAAGAAGTACGCTAAAAAACAATAACTCCCTTTCTCTCTTCCTAAGCCTGCCCGCCGGCAGGTTTTTTATTTTGGTCTCTTTATCTTAGCCGGTATCGGCTTGACGCGGAACGGAGCGCTTTGTTCGGCCAAATCGATCAGATGATCCGAAGATAAAGCCTCTTCTTTCCAGCCGAGGAGGGGCGGCGGGGAGATCAACGGGCCGCTATCTTCACGCTCCCTGCGAAAGGCGAGCGATTTTCGCACGCCTTTTATCTTCTTTAACAAAAAATACGAAAGTGTCGTTTTATGGTTCTCTCAAGGGAATACTACTTTATCGAAAAACTGGAAGGCATCGTTAAAAAATACGACGCCTTGACCGAACGGCTTTCGAATCCCGAGGTCCTTTCCAACCCTTCCGAGCGGGTTCGGGTCGCCAAAGAACGGGCCGAATACGAAGAAATTGCAGGCCGGTATGAAACCTATAAGGGATTGTTGAAGCAAATCGCCGAGGCGGACGAGGTCCGAAGGGATGAAAAGGCGGAAACGGAATTGAAAGAGATGGCGGAGGCGGAGTGGAACGATCTTCAGCAAAAGAAGACGGCCCTGGAAGGAACGCTCAAGGGACTTTTAATCCCAAAAAATCCGGAGGACGATCGAAATCTTTTCCTGGAGATACGGGCCGGGACGGGAGGGAACGAGGCGGCCCTCTTCGCGGCCGACCTTCTCCGGATGTACTCGAAGTACGCCGAGAAGAGGGGATGGAAGGTGGAGATTATGACCTCGAATGAAACCGGCATCGGCGGCCTTAAAGAGGTGATCCTCTCGGTGGTCGGAAAAGGGGCCTATCGCCACTTTAAGTACGAAAGCGGGGTCCACCGCGTGCAGCGGGTTCCCGAGACGGAGGCGAGCGGAAGAATCCACACCTCCACGGTCACCGTGGCGGTGGTGCCGGAAGCGGAAGAGGTCGATATCCAGGTCGATCAAAAAGATCTCCGGATCGACACCTTTTGCTCTTCGGGGCCGGGAGGGCAGAGCGTCAACACCACCTACTCGGCGGTCCGGATCACCCATATCCCGACCGGCTTGGCCGTCTCTTGCCAAGACGAGCGGTCTCAGTTGAAAAACAAAACCAAGGCGATGCGGATCCTCCGCTCCCGGCTGCTGGAGATCGAAAAACAGAAACAGGAGGAAGAGATCGCCAAAAACAGAAAGTCTCAGGTCGGAACGGGAGAGAGGAGCGAGAAGATCCGCACCTACAACTTCAAGGAAAATCGGGTCACCGACCATCGGGTGAATCTCTCCCTCTACCAGCTGGAACAGATTCTTCAAGGGGAATTGGATTCATTCGTGGAGGCCCTCATCGCCCAAGAGGAGGAGAGAAAATTGCAAGAGGCGCCGACCTCTCCCCCCAAATGATCGGTTGAGGCCGATTCGGGGAGATATCCAAACATGCCGAGCGTTAAATCAAAAGAGAACACCCTGACGAGCCTTCTCCGATGGGGCGAGGCGTTTCTGCGGGAGCGGGGAATCGACGCCCCCCGGCTGGAGGCCGAGCTTCTTTTCTGCTCGGTCCTTTCGGTTCGGCGGATCGATCTTTATCTCCGGTCGGATCAGGCGGTCGCCCCCCGCGAAGAAACCCTCTTCCGGGAGCGGCTCCTGCGCCGTGGAGCGCGGGAACCGATCCAATATATCATGGGTGAAGTTGAATTCTGCGGGGCGCCCCTCTTCGTCGAACCGGGCGTCTTTATTCCGAGGCCTGAGACGGAGCTGATCGTGGAATTGGCGCGGCGGCTCCTTCCCGCGCCGCGGCGAATCCTCGACCTTTGCACGGGCTCCGGGGCGCTGGCGCTGGCGCTGGCAAAAGCGCTTCCGGCCGCGGAGATTGTCGCGACCGATTGCTCGGAAACGGCCTTGAAGGTCGCTCAAAAAAACGCGGCGCGCCACGGTTCCCTTCATATCGTCTTTTTACGGGGGGATCTTTTCGAGCCGCTTCGCAACGAGGCGCCGTTCGATCTGATCGTCTGCAATCCCCCCTATATCCCACAAAAGGATCAAGCCGATCTTCAACCCGAGGTGCGGGATTACGAGCCCCCCGTCGCCCTGTTCGCCCCTGAAGAAGGGACCTCCTTTTACCGTCGCATTCTTCGGGAGGCCCCCCCGTTTTTGACCTCCCGCGGGCGGATACTCTTCGAGCTGGGGAAGGGACAGGGCGCCTGGTTTCAGACGTTCGTCCGGGAAGAGACGAATTTCAGCGCGACCCTCACCCTGGATCTCGCCGGCGTCGAACGGATCGCCGCCTGCGAGAGGGTCCCAACCGACCCCACATGGGACTGCGATGGATAAAATGATCATCGAGGGGGGGACCCCTCTCTTCGGAGAGATCGAGGTCAGCGGGGCCAAAAACGCCGCCCTTCCGATTTTGGCCGCGACCCTCCTCTCCCCGGAGGTTCAGACCCTCTCCAATGTCCCGAAGCTGATGGACATCGCGACCATTCAAAAACTCCTTCGGAGGATGGGGGCCGAGTTCACCTGGAACGACGGGACCCTCTTCGCGCAGGTCAAAAGGATCGAGACTTGCGAGGCGCCGTATGAATGGGTGAAGACGATGCGGGCCTCCATCTTGGCGCTGGGCCCCTTGTTGGCCCGCTGCGGCGAAGCCCATGTCTCTCTGCCGGGGGGGTGCGCGATCGGCGCCCGGCCGATCCAGCTCCACCTGGCCGGATTGGAAAAGATGGGGGCGGAGATCAAAATCGACCATGGGATGATTCACGCCAAAGCGAAAAAATTAAAGGGGGCGAAGGTCTATTTCGATCTCTCAACCGTCACCGGGACCGAGAATTTAATGATGGCCGCCGCCCTTGCGGAAGGGACGACCGCGCTGGAAAACGCCGCCTGCGAGCCGGAAGTGGTTGATCTCGCCCGCTTCCTCACCGGATGCGGCGCCAAAATTCAGGGGGCGGGGACCGATCGGATCGTCATCGAAGGGGTCCCCACCCTCTCCGGAACCTCGTACCGGGTCATGCCGGACCGGATCGAGGCCGGGACCTTCATGGTGGCGGCCGCCATCACGCAGGGGGAGTTGTCGATTTTAGGATGCCGCCCCGAACTCTTAAGAACCGTCATCGATAAACTCCGGGCCGCCGGCGCCGAGGTGACGGAACAGGACAATTCCCTTCGCGTCAAAGGAAAAGCGATTCACGCGGTCGATGTGAAAACCCTCCCCTATCCGGGATTTCCGACCGACATGCAGGCGCAGATGATGGCCTTGATGAGCCTGTCGGACGGGTTGTCGGTCATCACCGAGACCATTTTTGAAAACCGGTTCAATCACGCCGCCGAGCTTCGCCGGATGGGGGCCCAAATCCGCCTGGAAGGAGACCACGCCGTCATTAAAGGGGTTCGGAAGCTCTCCGGCGCGCCGGTGATGGCGTCGGACCTCCGCGCCAGCGCGTCGTTGATCCTCGCCGGGCTCGTCGCGCAAGGAGAGACCGAAATCTCCCGCATCTATCATCTGGATCGCGGATACGAGAATATTGAGGAAAAATTGTCGAAAGTCGGCGCTTCGATTCGGCGCGTGAAGGGGTCGGTCTAAATGGAAAAACCGTCTTTGACGCTGGCCCTTTCCAAGGGAAGACTCTTGGCCCCCTCGATCGCCTTTTTGAAAAAACTCGGTCTGGCCGGGCCGGGGCTCTCCGAAGAGAGCCGGAGGCTCACCTTCGATTGGCCGGAAAAAGGCCTGAGGCTCTTTTTGGTGCGGGCGACCGATGTCCCGACCTACGTCGAATACGGGGCGGCCGATATGGGGATCGTCGGGAAAGATCTGCTGCTGGAACAGGCCCCCGACGTCTATGAGCCGGTCGATTTAAGATACGGATTTTGCAAGGTGGTCCTGGCCCAACCGCTCCACCCCGGAAAACAGACGAACGGAGGCGCCAAGCTGAGGGTCGCGACCAAATACCCGAATATTACGGAACGGTATTTCTCGGAGCAAGGAATTCCGATCGAAATCGTGAAACTGTACGGCTCCATCGAGCTCGCGCCGCTGGTGGGATTGGCCGAGCAGATCGTCGATCTCTCGTCGACCGGCGAAACCCTCCGGGCGCACCATCTGGAGGTGGTGGAGGAGATCGTCCATTGCAGCGCCCGCCTCATCGTCAACCGCGCCAGCTTGAAATTGAAGCATCCTCTGATTCAAAAGATGATCGACCGGATCAAAAAGGGGGCGGGTCGGCCGGGGGAGAATCAGACGGCGGGGGCGAAAATAAAACGAGGGAGGCCTTCAGACCCATGAAAGTCGTTCAGGAGAACGATCGGAAGTTTAAATCGGTCTACGAAAAAATCACGCGGCGGCTCGATCTGGGGAAGGGCCCCGTCGAAAAAACGGCTCGAAAGATTCTGGACGATGTCCGAAAAGGGGGAGACCGCGCGGTCCTGCGCTACACCGAAAAGTTCGACCGGTTGAAACTCGCCCCCTCGCAGATGCGGGTCGATCCGGACCAGATCAAGCGGGCGCATGAGAAGGCGGACCCGGAGGTGGTGGAAAGCTTAAAATTCGCCGCGGAGCGAATCGCCGCCTTTCACGAGAAACAAAAAAAAGAGGGGTGGTCGATTCAAGAGAAGGGGATCTATCTGGCCCAGCGGGTCCATCCGATTGAACGGGTCGGCCTCTACGTTCCGGGGGGAAAGGCGGCCTATCCTTCGTCGGTTTTGATGAACGCGATTCCCGCCCGGGTCGCCGGGGTCCCCCGGATGGTCATCTGCTCCCCCTCTCCGGACGGGATTATCAATCCCTACCTCCTCATCGCGGCCGACCTGGCGGGGGTGGACGAGATTTACCGGATCGGCGGTGTTCAAGCGGTCGGCGCCCTCGCTTACGGGACCAAAACGGTTCCGAAGGTCGATAAGATCGTCGGCCCCGGGAATCAATATGTCGCCGCCGCGAAACGGCTCGTCTACGGCCTGGTCGATATCGACATGGTCGCCGGACCGAGCGAGCTTTTGATCATCGCCGACGACGGGGCCGATCCGACCTATGTCGCCTCCGATCTCCTCTCTCAGGCGGAACATGACGAAGAGGCGGTGGTGATCTTCATCGCCGCCTCCGGCGCCCTCGTCGAAAAAGTGGAAAAGGAGATGAAGATTCAACTGGCGCGGCTCCCCCGAAAGAAGATCGCTGCGGCCTCGCTCCGGAATCATGGGGTCGTCTTCATCGTCTCGGACGTCAAAAAAGCGGTCGAGATGGCGAACGAGATCGCTCCGGAGCATCTCTCCCTTTTCGTTCAAGACCCATTTTCATATCTGGACGAGATCGTCCATGCCGGATCGGTCTTTCTCGGGGAGGAGACCCCGCAGGCGCTGGGAGATTACATCGCCGGACCGAACCATGTCCTTCCAACCGGCGGGACCGCCCGGTTCTTCTCCCCTCTCTCCGTGGACGATTTTATTAAAAAGAGCAGCGTGATCTCCTATACCAAAGAGGCGTTGGAGCGAAGCGGCCATCACCTGGTCCGAATCGCCGGCGTCGAGGGGCTGGAAGCCCACGCCAACATGGTCAAGATCAGGATGGGACGCCATGCGTAAAACAACCGTCGACCGTCGAACAAAAGAGACACAAATCGCCGTCCGCCTCGATCTGGATGGGACCGGAAAGCACCGGATTGCGACCCCCTTCCCTTTTCTCAATCACATGCTTTCGGCGTTTTCCAAACATGGCTACTTCGATCTGACGATCGCCGCCAAAGGAGACATCGAGGTCGATGATCACCATACGGTGGAAGACATCGGGATCGTCTTGGGAGAGGCCCTGGCAAAAGCGTGGGGGGAAAAACGGGGGATTCGCCGGTTTGGAAACGCCTCCATTCCGCTCGACGAGGCGTTGGCCCAGGTGACGGTCGACCTTTCCGGGCGCCCTTACCTGGTCTATCACGTCCGTATGCCGAGGAAGAAGATCAAGGAGTTCGACACCGACCTGATCGAGCATTTCTTTCGCGCCCTCGTCGACCGGAGCCAGATCAACCTCCACATCAATCTTCTTTACGGGAAAGATCCGCACCACATCCTGGAGGCGATTTTTAAGGGATTCGGGCGGGCGCTCGATCAGGCGACGGAGATCGATCCCCGGTTGAAAGGGGTCGCCTCGACCAAGGGGAAATTATAGGGGCGAGGCGACGGGTCGCCCCTACGCAACCGATATGAAGATCGTGATCGTCGATTACGGCTCCGGGAACCTCCGAAGCGTTCAAAGAGGGCTGGAGCGGGCGGGATTTCCCTCCACCGTCAGCCGGGATCCGCGCGTCGTCTCCGAGGCGAGCCATCTGGTCGTCCCGGGGGTCGGCGCGTTTCCGGAGTGCATGAAAAATCTCGACCGGCTGCGCCTGATCGAGCCGATCACCGACGCGATCCGGCAGGGGAAGCCCTATCTCGGAATCTGCCTGGGGCTGCAGATCCTTTTTACGGAGGGGACCGAGTTTGGGTCCCATCCCGGAATAGGCCACATCTCCGGGACGGTCGTCCGGTTTCCGGAAAATGAATTGAAGGTCCCCCATATGGGATGGAACCGGATCCGGATCGAAAAAGAGACCCCCTTCTTGGAAGGGATTCCGGACGGCGCCTATTTCTATTTCGTTCACTCGTATTACGGCCTTCCGAAGGAGAACGATTGGGTGACGACGACGACCGAGTACGGAATCCGGTTTCCTTCTTCGGTCGCCCGGGGGAATCTCTTCGCGTGCCAGTTCCACCCGGAGAAGAGCCAGCGGATGGGCCTGAAACTCCTCTCCAATTTCGCGAAATTAAAGTGAGGTCCGCAACTGATCTTAATACCGGCGATTGATATTAAAGGGGGCCGATGCGTCCGGCTGACGCAGGGGAGGATGGACTCCGAGACGGTCTATTCCGAAGACCCGGTCGCAATGGCGCGACAGTGGGAAGGGGAGGGCGCCGGACGGCTTCATGTCGTCGATCTCGACGGCGCGCTCTCCGGCGAAAGGGTCCACGCCTCCTTGATCGAGCGGCTGATTCAGTCGGTCCGGATCCCGATTCAGGTCGGGGGAGGGGTCCGGGAGATGGCGCAGATCGAGCGTTATCTCTCCGCCGGCGCGGCGGGGGTGATCTTGGGGACCGCGGCGCTCCGTAATGAATCCCTGGTCCGTGAAGCCTGCAAGAAGTTCCCCCGAAAAATCATCGCAGGGATCGATTCGAATAAAGGGGCGATCGCCGTTCGGGGGTGGACGGAGCTTCATCCCGAGAAGGCGGCCGATCTCGCGGCCCGGATGGAGGCCGCGGGCGCCGCTTCGGCCATTTTAACCGATATTGAGCGGGATGGAATGCTCTCCGGCCCGAATATGGCGCTGATCCGAGAGGTCGCCATGCGGATCGAAATCCCGATCATCGCGTCGGGGGGGATCACCACCCTCGCGCAGATCAAAGAACTCTCTCAAACGCCCGGCGTCGAAGGGGCGATCATCGGAAAGGCGCTTTACAGCGGAAGGCTCTCTCTCCCCGAAGCGTTGGCGTTTTTGCAAGGAGGCGCCTGAATGCTGGCGAAACGGATCATCCCCTGTCTCGACGTAAAAGGGGGGCGGGTGGTCAAAGGGGTCGGCTTTGTCGAGCTGAAGGACGCCGGCGATCCGGTGGAGATCGCCAAGTTTTATGAGGCGCAGGGGGCCGACGAGCTCTGTTTCCTCGATATCACCGCCTCTTCAGACGGGCGGGGCATTTTACTCGATATCGTTCGCCGGACCGCGGACGAGGTCTCGATGCCGTTGACGGTCGGCGGGGGGGTTCGGACGGTCGATGATGTCCGGACGCTCCTGGCGGCCGGGGCGGATAAGGTCTCGATCAACACCGCCGCCGTCGAGGAGCCGGAATTCGTCCGGGAGGCCGCGATTCAATTCGGAAGCTCCACCATCGTCGTCGCCATCGACGCCAAGAGGAGGGGCGCGGCTCCCGAATCCGGCTGGGAGGTCTACACGCACGGCGGACGGAAGGCGACCGGAATCGACGCGGTTCAATGGGCTCGAAAAATGGGGTCGTTCGGCGCGGGAGAGATTCTCTTAACCAGCATGGACCGTGACGGGACCACGCAGGGGTATGATCTCGAATTAACCCGCGCCGTTTCCGAGGCGGTCCGCGTTCCGGTCATCGCCTCCGGCGGGGTCGGGACTTTAGAACACCTCTATCAAGGGGTCGCGGAAGGAAAGGCCGACGCGGTTCTGGCCGCTTCGATTTTTCATTATCAAACCTACTCCATCTCTCAGGCGAAAGACTATCTGGCCCGAAAGGGAATCCCGGTGAGGTCTTTATGAGAAAGGAAATCAAAAACTTGAAATTTTCAAACGGCCTGATTCCCGCCGTCATCCAAGACGTCCGGAGCAAAGCGGTCTTGATGGTCGCCTATATGAACAGGGAATCGCTGGAGAAGACCCTTCAGACCGGAGAGACCCACTTCTGGAGCCGCTCCCGCGCCGTCTTGTGGCGAAAGGGAGAGACGTCGGGACACATTCAAAAGGTCAAGGCGATCCACGCCGATTGCGACGGCGACACCCTTTTAATCGAAGTGGAGCAGACCGGAGTCGCCTGTCACACCGGAAAGCCCTCCTGTTTCTTCCAGCCGATCCGGAGGAACGGCGCCCAGGCGCCCTCCCCTTCGCCGGAGCCGGAGACGCCGGTCTGGGAAACCCTTTACCGGACGATTTCGGAGAGAAAGCGCCGCCCCTCTTCGAAATCGTACACCAGCGCCCTCTTCCAAGGGGGGCTCGATCTGATCCTTAAAAAAGTCGGGGAAGAGGCGGGGGAATTCATTATCAGCGCAAAGAACCGGAGCAAAAAAGGGGTGATTCACGAAACGGCGGACCTCCTTTATCATCTTTTGGTCACCCTCAGCCATCGGGAAATCCCGCTCCGCGCCGTCGACGACGAGCTCCGGCGGAGGTCGTCGCAATCGGGATTGGCCGAAAAACGTTCCAGAAAAGGGGGGTCGAAAAAGGCCAAGGAGTCGAGATCATGAGAAGATCGGATTCAATGGAGGCGAAAGAGTGCGTATTTTGCAAAATCATCGAAAAGAAGATTCCGAGCAAGATCGTCTTCGAGGATGAGGGGGCCGTCGCCATCGAAGATGTCAACCCGCAGGCGCCCGTTCATATTTTAATCGTCCCCAAAAGGCATCTGATCAGCCTTTTAGACATCGACGGCGCGGAGGGAGACGAGATCGTCCGCCTTTTTTCGATCATTCCAAAACTCGCTCGTCTGAAAGGAATCGCCGAGCGCGGGTTTCGAACGGTCATCAACTCGGGAAAGGAGGCCGGCCAGACCGTTTTTCACCTTCACATCCATCTTCTAGGGGGACGCCCCTTCCACTGGCCTCCCGGATAGGCGGTCTCCCCCGGCCTCATGGCAAAAAATTTTATAAAAACAAAGGTTTGACAACCGGTTTCTGTTTTGATATAGTAAAAGTTTCTTAAAAGACTAGGAACGATGACCCTCCAGCAAAAATTGACCGATGAAATGAAGGCAGGAATGCGGGCCGGCGACACCGATCGGGTCTCCGTCATCCGGCTTTTACGCGCCTCAATTAAAAACAAAGAGATCGAAAAGGGGAAAGGCCAAACGCTCTCCGATGAGGAGATCTTGCAGGTCATCGCCTCCGCCGTAAAACAACGGAAGGAATCGATTGAACAGTTTGCGAAAGGGGGGCGGGAGGATCTCGTCGAGAAGGAAAAAAGAGAGTTGGCCATCCTCCAGTCCTTTCTTCCCCAGCCGATTTCGGATGAGGAGCTCCGGTTAAAAATCAGAGAGGCCATTGCGGAAGCGGGCGCGACCGACATCAAGCAGATGGGGATGGTCATGAAGATCTTGATGCCGCGATTGGTGGGAAAGGCTGAAGGGAATGCCGTCAGCCAGATGGTCCGGACGATGCTGGAAAAGAAATAAATCGAGCGGCTGGATGAGCCAGCGCGGCCTGTTCCCTCTTAACCAAGGTCCGCCTCCTTGAATGAAAGACGGATATCGGATCAGTTGATTGAAACCATTCGGGATCGGAACGATCTGGTCTCCCTTGTTTCGGAATATCTCGCCCTGAAAAAATCAGGACAGAACTACACCGGCCTCTGCCCCTTTCACAGTGAGAAAACCCCTTCGTTCGTCGTGAGCCCCGTCAAACAGATCTTTCACTGTTTTGGGTGCGATGTCGGCGGAAATGTCTTTCAGTTCTTGATGAAGATCGAAGGGTTTTCTTTCCCGGAGGCTTTAGAGAGGTTGGCGGAAAAAGGGGGGGTTCCACTCCCCGCTTCTTCGCCGCGGCGAGGAGAGGGGCCGGCGGTTCGAGAGGCGGACCAAATTTATCAATTGAATGAAGCGGTCGCGGCTTACCTTCACAAAAATTTATTGGAAAAACCCGAAGCGGCCCGGGCGACGGCCTACTTGAAAGAAAGGGGGATTGACGCCGAGACGATCAACGCCTTCTCGATCGGATTCGCCCTTCCTCGGCGGGATGATCTCCTGAAGCATTTCGGCAAAACGTTTCCGGTCTCTCTCCTTGAAAAGGCGGGGCTGGTTTCAAAAAAATCGGGAGAGGGGCCTTCCTCGGGAGAGGCCGACTATTTCGACCGCTTCCGGAACCGGGTGATCTTTCCGATCCGGACCCTTCAGGGAAAAGTCGTCGGATTCGGGGGACGCGTCCTGGACGACGCTTTGCCCAAGTATCTCAACACCCCCGAAACCGCCGTCTACACCAAAGGAAAACATCTCTTCGCGCTCGACCAGGCGAAAAAAAAGGGGGCGCGCTCGCTGATTATAGTGGAAGGGTACTTCGACGCGATCATGGCGCATCAGGCGGGCGTTCACAATGTCGTCGCGACGCTGGGGACCTCCCTCACCGAGGATCATCTCCAACTGATCCGGCGGATCGCCGAGAAGGTCACCCTCATTTTTGATCCGGATGACGCCGGAGTCCGGGCGGCGCTTCGGACAGCCCCCCTCTTCATCGAAAAGGAGATCGCCGCGGAGGTGGTATCGCTTCCTTCCGGTGAGGACCCCGACCTCTTCCTTCGGAAAAACGGAAAAGGGCCGTTTTTAAAGAGGGTGTCGGAGGGAAAGACGCTGATCGATTTTGCGATTTCCAAGTTTATAGAGGCTTCCCCTTTGAAATCGATTGATGATAAAATTAAAGTAATTAAGGAAACATTCCCATTGCTGGAAAAATTGAAAAATAAGATCGAGCAGAGCCACTATCTCAAAGCGCTTTCTGAAGAATTGGGGATCGAAGAGGAGAGCCTGCGGGCCGAATTCTCTAAAGAGGCGACGAAAAAAAAGGGGGCGCCTTTTCCTAAAAACCTGACGAAGGCCCCCTCGGCCCCCAAACCGGACCTCCCCCAAGACGAGGAAAACATCGCGACCTTTCTCCTTCAGGGTCAGCTCGATCCGTCGGCGCTCACAAACCGGATCGACCTGGAAGATTTTACCGATCCAAGGATCAAAAGGGTCCTTTCTCATTTTTGGGATGACCAAACGGGATGGCGACGACCGTCGGGGCGTTTAGACGCAGTGGAGGAGACGGAAGAGACGCGCGCGCTGGTCACCCGGCTCTCTGTTCGTGAAATCTGGCGTGATATTGAGGATGTGGGGCAGACCGCCGCCGATTCCATCTCCCGCCTTCGCGCCAAAAGAGTTCAACGAAAAAGCGGAGAGATACAAAAAAGGTTGAAGCTCGCGGAAAAAGGGGGCGACCTCTCCCTGGTAAAGTCCCTTCAACAAGAAATTTTGGTCTTAAAAAAGAGTCGCGTCATTTGACCTTATTTTATTAAATGCGCATTGGAGGCTCCATGTCCAAAGAAGAAAAATTAGAGGAAGTTAAACAACTGATCTCTTTGGGAAAAGAGAAGGGATTTCTGACCTACGAAGAGCTGAATAACGCCCTTCCCGCGGACGTCCTCTCCTCCGAACAGCTCGATCACATTATGGTGATGTTCGGAGAGATGGATATCGAAGTCATCGACCCCGAGGACGCGGGCCGGTTTCAAAGGATGGCCGCTGAACCCGAAGAAGAGGTGGAAGACGTCGAAGAGCTCGAAGAAATCGAAGAAGAGGTTGTGGACGAAGAAAAGGAGAAAGAGATCGATCTCACCCCCGGGGCGGTCAGCCGCACCGACGATCCCGTTCGCCTCTATCTCAGGGAAATCGGATCGGTCCCCCTTCTCTCGCGGGAAGGAGAGATCGAGATCGCCAAAAGAATCGAGGAGGGGAAAAAAGAGATCTCCTTCATTGTGTTCGGCCTCCCGTTGGCGATCCGAAAGGTCTTGGGCCTGGGGGAAAGCCTTCGGTCTGAAGAAATCACCCTCGGAGAGGTTGTCGCGATTCCGGAAGAAGAATTTGAAGTGGTCGAACATGACGAAGAAGAGCTGAAGACGAAAACCCTCGAGATCATGACGCAGATCAAGAACCGCTATCGGGATCTCCAGAAAATCGCCGAGAAAGCGAGGAGCTCCGCCAGAAGCGCCAAGGCGAAGAAGCTCGCAAAAGAAACGCTCAGAGGGGCCCGCGCCAAGGTCATCGAAAAGATTGAGTCGGTCAACCTGCATCCCCGCGTCATGGAAGGGCTGATCGAAGAGCTTCGTTCTCTGGCGGACACGATTATTCTAGCCGATAGAGAACTCGCCCTTTGCAAAAGAAAGCTGGGAATCAACGCCGACGAGCTGGGGCCCTTCTTCAGGAAAATTAAAAGGGGGAAGCGGGAGATGCGGGCCGCCGAACGGCGCGTTCATCACTCCGAGGAACAGATTTTGGAGATCGAGAAGGCCTATCGGGGCGCCCGCAAGAAAATCCGGGACGCCGAAGAAGACGCCATGGTCTCGTCGGAGGAGTTGAAAGAGTCGATCCGGCAGCTCTCGCAGGCGGAACAAAAGGTCAAATTCGCCAAGAGCGAACTGGTCGAGGCGAACCTTCGGCTGGTGGTCAGCATCGCCAAAAAATATACCAATCGGGGGCTTCAGTTTCTCGACCTGATTCAAGAGGGGAATATCGGCTTGATGAAGGCGGTGGATAAATTCGAGTACAAGCGGGGTTATAAATTTTCGACCTACGCCACCTGGTGGATTCGTCAGGCGATCACCCGCGCCATCGCCGATCAGGCCCGGACCATTCGAATTCCCGTCCACATGATCGAGACGATCAACAAACTGATCCGCACCTCGAGGCAACTGGTTCAAGAGCTCGGAAGAGAGCCGACGCCGGAGGAGATCGCCGAAAAGATGGATCTTCCGTTGGAAAAAGTGCGGAAAATTCTGAAAATCGCCAAAGAGCCGATCTCTCTGGAGACCCCCATCGGCGAGGAAGAAGATTCCCATCTGGGCGATTTCATCGAGGACAAAAAGGTGATCTCCCCTCTCGACGCCGCGATACGATACGACCTGCAGCGCCAGATCAACAGCGTTCTGCAGACGCTGACCCCGCGTGAGGAGAAGGTCTTGCGGAAGCGGTTCGGCATCGGGGAGTCGACCGACCATACCCTGGAAGAGGTCGGCCAAGATTTCGAGGTGACACGGGAGAGAATCCGGCAAATCGAGGCGAAGGCGCTGCGGAAGCTACGCCATCCGAGCCGAAGCAAGCGTCTGAAAAGTTTCGTCGAAAGCACATAGAGGGTGGGGCCAGAGGTCGGGGGCCGGGGGCCGGTTACTGATTAGAACAGGCCCTATATAGAAGTTAAAGCGAGGATCAGACTTCGCCTGTCCGCCTGTACCCCTCCTTTTAGAGGTGAGCGCGGCGCGTGGGGGCATTGGGAGGGCAGAGGACGTTATTCGTGAATCGTGATTCGTTAAACGTCAGAACTTTTCTTTCCGAATAACGAATAACGTTTAACGAATTCTCGCACAGGCCCCCACATATAATAGGGGCCCATAGCTCAGCGGTTAGAGCCGCCGGCTCATAACCGGTTGGTCCCAGGTTCGAATCCTGGTGGGCCCACCATTTTTCGGTCTTCGCTTCGGAAAGAAGATCTGTAAGGAGAACGCGTGAAAGAACAGCTTGAGTTATTAATTCAGCTTCAGGAATTGGACCTTCAACTGAACCAACACAAGGAGGAGCAAAAAAACCTTCCGGAAAAAGTCCAGATCGCGCAGAAATCGCTCGATCAAGCGAAGGAGACGCTGAGCCTGCTGAAAAACGCGCTCGACCTGCTGAATAAAGAGAGAAAAGAAAAAGAGCAAGCGCTTCAAACGTCGGAAGAAAAAATTACGAAGTTGAAAGGCCGGCTGACCGAATTAAAGACCAATAAGGAGTATCAGGCGCATCTCCTGGAAATCGAGGCGGCGAACGCGGAGAAGGGTAGAATCGAAGAGAGCCTTTTGATGTCGATGGAGAAGGGAGACTCCTTGAAGAAGGAGGTCGCCGGACAAGAAACGGCGGTGGGGGCGGAAGAAAAAAAATTCAAATCCGAAAAAGAACAGGTGGAAGAGACGTTGAAAAAGCTTTCGGAGTCGGCCCAGGCGCTTGAGAAAAAATCATCTTCTCTGGCGGAGCATGTGGAGAAGAAACTCCTTGAAGAGTACCGGCGGCTGATCGCCGTCCGGAAAGGGTTGGCGGTCGTTTCGCTCAAAGGATATATTTGCACCGGTTGTCATTTCAGCCTCCCTCCGCAGCTCGTCGCCGAAGTCAAAAAACGGGAGAAAATTTTAAATTGCACCTACTGCCACCGCATCCTTTATCCCTCTCCTTAACCTCTATGGCCCGCAAATTATTTATATATACCGACGGCGCCTCTCGGAATAATCCCGGAGAGGCCGGGATCGGCGCCGTGATCAAAGATGAGCGGGGAGAAACGCTGGAGACCGTTTCGGAGTATCTCGGAATCGCCACCAACAACGTCGCCGAATATACGGCCCTGATCCAGGCGCTCAAAGCCGCTCAAAAATTTAACCCGTCTCAAATCGATTTCTACCTCGATTCTCAGCTCGTCGTCCGACAGATGATCGGAGAATACAAGATCAAAAATGTCGGCCTCATCCCGCTGGTCAGGGAGGCCCAAGAGCTCATCCGGCGGATGGCGGCAGGGAAGGTCTCTTTCCACCATATTCCAAGGGAAGAAAATAAGGAGGCCGATGCCCTGGCCAACGAGGCCATCGACAAAAGGGTTAAAAAAGGAGTAAAATGAATTGTTAAAGTCGATCAGATGATCGCTCTCCGTCTTTGGCGGGGGGAGGAAAGTCCGAGCTCCATCGGGCAGGGTGGTCGCTAACGGCGACTGGGGGTGACCCTAAGGATAGCGCAACAGAAAACAGACCGCCTGTTGAAACGAAGCGAGCATTCGGCTTCGCCGATGCGAGCGCGGGGCGTGGGGGCATTGGAAGAACCTTCTTTGGGTTCTTCCGCGCAGGCCACCACATCTAATAGACAGGTAAGGGTGAAAAGGCGAGGTAAGAGCTCACCGCTTCGGTGGTGACATCGAAGGCACGGCAAGCCCCACCCGGAGCAAGACCAAATAGGAGAGCATGGGCCTTTAAGGCCCTAAGGGCGGCCCGTCCGACGCTCTCGGGTAAGGTCGCTAGAACCGGATGGCAACATCCGGTCCAGAGAAATGATCATCACTCCGGCTTCGGCCGGAGGACAGAACTCGGCTTATGAGAGACTTTAGCAAAAGGGGGAGGCCCAACCTCCCCCTTATTTTATTCGGGTCTATCGAGTGAACGCAAAAACCTTATTAGATCGATATCAACCCCTCAAGCAGATCGTCCCCTCTGCCCTCTGTTTAACCTGTGACGTCTGCTGCCGGTTCCCGGAGGCGACCAGCTTTCTCGCCCCCTTTTTTACCGAAGAAGAAAGGGCGCTTCTCGGCCCGCAAGGGGAGCGATTTTTCGACGCGCCTCTCAAAGGGTCGAAGATCAGGCTGGAGCGCCACGGCGAAGGATGTATCTGCCCCTATTTTGATCCCCAAACCCAATACTGCAAAATCTACCGCGAGCGGCCGCTCGACTGCCGGATCTACCCTTTCACGCTGATGCGGGATAAAACCGACGCGGTGGTCTTGGGGATCGACACGAAATGCCCCTTTATTCAAGAACACGCCGATGATCCCGCCCTGCGGGCCGACGCCGAAGAGGTCGCCCGATTTTTATCTTCCGACCCGATCTTCGAGATCATCGTCTCGCATCCGGCCTTGATCGGCCCTTATCAGGAAGATGTCATCATCCTCCGGCCCCTGGAACGGCTCACGGAATCGATCGGCCGGCTTCTTCAACCCCCCGGTTAACAATGGCGCTAAGCCCGCTCCTCCCCGAACATCGCCCCCTCCTGGAACGTTATTTGGCTCCGCTCGCCTCCCCCCTCTCCGCCTACTCCTTCGCCGCCCACGCGCTCTGGAGAGATCATTTTAATTTTTATTGGACGATCGATCAAGATCACTTCCTCCTCTTCGCCGAATACGACCGGTTTCTCTACATGCCCCTCCCCCCTCTGGGCGCGCCGGACCCCAAGATCGTGGCCGACTGCTTTGACGAGATGGACCGGAGGAATCGATCGGAAGGGATCTCCCGGATTGAAAATATCGCCGAGGCCGACCTCCCTTATTATCAAAAATGGGGGTTGAAAGTCGAACCGAAAGCGCCGGAGTATCTCTATCCGCGGGAAGCGCTGGCCGACCTGAAGGGGGACCGATATAAAAGCCAGCGATGGGGCTGCAACCGTTTCGAGAAGCGATATCGCCCCATCGATAGACCTTATCATCCTTCGGATCGTGATAAAGCGCGGGGGCTCTTTCAAAAGTGGGCGAAGCTGCGGGCGGCCCGCTCTTCCGATCCCTTCTACCGGGGACTCCTCGAAGATTCGGCGCCGCTCCATGCGCGCGCCCTCGCCGAGTCGGAATCGCTTGGCCTCACCGGACGGGTCGTTGAAGTCTCGGGGGAGATCGTCGGATACACGTTCGGATTTCCTCTCAACCGGGAAACCTTTTGCGTCGCCATCGAGGTGGCCGATCCGACCCTCCCCGGCGCGGCGTCGTTTCTCTTCCGAAATTTCTGCCGGGCCCTGGGGCCATACATTTGGATCAACACGATGGACGATT
>DATDON010000225.1:0-3323 GCA_035293225.1 Candidatus Manganitrophaceae bacterium | reverse complement strand
GAAAGGGTTGAAACCTCATTGTATGCGATCAAGGTCGTCGTCAAAATAATGCTCCTATTTCAATAAAATAAAAGGCTTTTACAGTCAGGCTTATAATATAAGCAAAAATCGATCCAAATATAATTAGCTTAAAAACATTACAATTTATCAATAGGTTATATATTTACTAGGTTCAGGAAGTTTTGAGCGTGTTGCAGATTGAGACAGTTGGCGTTTCAAGAAGAAACAGATTAAACGAAATTTTGCGGGTCGACGATGACCTCCAGCCGAACCCCTTTGGGGCCGATCGTTCTCCAAGAGCGGATCGCCCTCTTCAAAACGGCCGCGATTTTTTTCTGTTCTTTTCCTTTCAGAAGAATCTGGTAGCGGTAGTCTCCCCGCAGGCGCACGATCGGCGCGGGGGCGGGCCCTAACAGCTCGACCCCTCTTCCCGGCGCCGATTTTCGGATCAAGGAGGAGAGGGCTTCGGCCCGGTCGGCCACCCTCGTCTCATCGCGATGGCTGAACAGGAGAAGGGTCAGCCGGGAGAAGGGGGGATAACCGATCTCTTCTCGAAATACGATCTCGCGCTGAAAAAATCCCAAATAATCCTGGGTCGCGGCGGCGAGAATCGCTTCGTGCTCCGGTTGAAAGGTCTGGATGATCACCTCTCCGGGACGGTCTCCCCGGCCGGCGCGTCCCGCCACCTGCGCGAGGATTTGGAAGGTCCGTTCCGAGGAACGGAAGTCGGGAAAGTGAAGGGAAAGATCGGCGCAGAGAACGCCGACGAGGGTCACTCCGGGGAAGTCGTGCCCTTTGGCGATCATCTGGGTGCCGATGAGAATGTCGATGTCGCGCCGCGCCATCGCCGCGAGGATATCGTCGCCCGACCCCTTTTTCCGGGTGGTGTCGCGATCCATCCGGGCCAGGCGCGCTTTCGGAAAGAGGGCCCGGATCTCTTCTTCCACCTGTTCGGCGCCGACCCCGAGGTGGATCAGGCGAACCCCCTTGCATTCGGGACAGCCGGTAGGGGGGGCGATCTGAAATCCGCAGTAATGGCAGACCAGACTCTTGATCTTTTTGTGGAAAGTGAGGGAGACGCTGCAGCGGACACAATGGGGAAGATAACCGCAGTCGCCGCAGAGAATGGAGGGAGAAAAACCGCGGCGGTTGATGAACAAGAGGACCTGTTCGGAAGCGGCCAGCCGTTTTTCGATGGCGGAGATCAGCGGCGCCGTGAGGAAGGGGCGGACCCAGAGCCCCTTATCACGAAGATCGACCCGATGAACCGCCGGCAGGGGCCGGTCGTCGATCCTTCCGGGAAGGTGGAGAGGACGGTATTTTCCGGTTTGGCTGTTGAAGAACGATTCGAAGGAAGGGGTCGCCGATCCGAGGACGACCACCGCGCCCGACTCCTTTCCGCGGACCAGAGCCAGGTCGCGCGCGTGATAGCGGACCCCCTCTTCTTGTTTATAGGAGGTATCGTGCTCCTCATCGACGATGATGACCCCGACCTCCTGAAGCGGCGCGAAGATCGCCGAACGGACGCCGATCGCCAATCGGGCCTCCCCCTTTTCAATTCGCCGCCATTCATCGTAGCGCTCTCCCGCCGACAGGCCGCTATGGAGAAGGGCGACCGCCTCCCCGAAGCGGCTGTGAAAACGGGCGACCAGCTGAGCGGTCAAGGCGATCTCGGGAACCAGGAGGATCGCCCCTCTCTTCCGCTCGAGCGCCTTTTCGATCACGCGGAGGTAGACCTCGGTCTTTCCGCTGCCGGTCACGCCGCGCAGAAGAAAGGGGGAGAACGTCCCCTTTTCGAGGGCGGCGATCATCTCTTCGGCGGCGGCGCGCTGCGCTTCGTTGAGGACGATTTCCCCTTTGGCCCCAAAACCGCTCCCCCGTCTCGGAAGACGATGGGCGACCTCATCGGTCTGCTCCAGCAGCCCCTTCTCCAGAAGCCGTTTGAGAGGGGCCCGGAGCGGCGCCTCGAAGGCGGCGGCCGGAAGCGCCCCTCCGGCCGAAACGAGGGTCTTGAGGAGATTCGCCTGCTGGGGGGCCCGCTTTTCGAGCCCTTCGACAAGGGAGGGGATCTCCGGCGAGGGGGGCTTCAAAGAAATAATCCTGCGGTATTTTTTTTGAACGGGCGCCGGATCGATTTCCCATCGCTCCTGAATCCACCCCTTTTTTTTCAAGGTGAGGAGGGGGCTCGCCGGCGGCTTCCCGATCTTTTTCCGGAGCTGCGGCTCGGTCAGCGGGCCCTCTTCCAAGAGAATTTCGATCAGCCGCTGTTGAACCTCCGTTTTTCTCTCCTCTTTCGCCTCCCTCCCTCTTTCGGTCAGATCAAAACGCCGCCGGGGCGCCGCGTGAATTCCCTGGGGGAGGGCCCCTTTGATCACGGCGCCGAGCGGGGCGAAATAGTAGTCGGAGATCCAAAGAAGCTGTTTAAACAACGATGGACCGATGAGGGAGGTCTCATCCAAGACGGCAAGAACTTCTTTGGTCGATGAAACATCGGGCTGTTCGACGGTCCGGATAAAGTAGGCGACCTTCCACCCGCGCCCGAAGGGGACCAAGAGGCGGACCCCCGCCTCAAGCGGTTTCGTCCCGAATGACAAAGGGAGACGGTAATGGAACCTCCCATCCGCCTCGGCGACGACCACCTCCACAAAATCATGACGCTTCATTTTTCCGATCCGATGAGAAAACCGATAAGAGACGAGCGGCGGCGCCCCATTCTAGCAACCTGATCCGATCAAAACAAGAATATTTATCGTGAAGGGCTCATTGTAATTGGGTCGTGTCCCAATTTGATGAAGCTTAATAAATCATGCTACGCACGAAAGTTCTAGGGAACTCCTCCCCTTTGCCTGCGCTATGCGTCTTGCAGCAAAGTGTAAGGGGCAGCGTGGAACACCGGATGTCAGGCAGGGTGGGGTAGAACGATATGACGACACGGACAGAGGCCCGTCCTCCGAAGATCATTCGTTTTCCGCGCATTGCTCCGCTGTCTCGATTGAAAGGGGCCGCTCCCATCGCTTGACTCCGGGTGTTTGATTCAGATAAATTAATGATATAAAAATAAGCGGGGTTCAAAATGAAGGAATCAGCCGTAAAGAAAACCCCCTTCTCTTTCACAAAGAACGAGATTCGTCTTCTCATTGTAGACGATGAAGCGCTCGTTCGGAAGGGGTTGGTTTCGCTGTTTCAATTCGAGAAAGGGATGAAGGTCGTGGGAGAAGCCCGAGACGGGATCGAGGCGGCGCAAAAGGCGAAGGAGCTCAAACCGGATGTCATTTTGATGGATTCTCAGATGCCGGTCTGCGACGGCCTGAAAGCGATTCCCT
>DATDON010000224.1:0-3932 GCA_035293225.1 Candidatus Manganitrophaceae bacterium | reverse complement strand
CGTAAACCATTTCCCGAAGGTCACCGGAAAGAGCTGACGATGGACTCGGCTTGAGGCGACCGCTTGCACCCGGGAAGCCCTTTCGAGAGAGAAGAGGAATGAAGGCGCGCCGATCTTGGAAAAACCCGCTCACCTTACCATAGGCTATTTACGTAAGTCAAAGGAAAAAAATGTTGTTGGAGAGGCGAGGCCGCGCCGATTGAGATCCTCTTTTAATCTTCAAGAAGAAAATCGAAGTCGGATTTGGAGATTGAAAAGCTTCGTCCGCTTTTCGCCTCGTCTCCCAACACCGCGTGGTAGAGGGCGAGCTTCTTTTTCTTCAACTCCATCATCTTTTCCTCGATCGTGTGGCGCATGAGGATCCGGGTGATCGAGACCTTGTTTTTCTGCCCGATCCGATGGGCCCGGTCCGAGGCCTGGTTTTCAACGGCGGGATTCCACCAGGGATCGAGATGAAAGACATACGAGGCCTTCGTCAGGTTCAACCCTTGTCCTCCGGCTTTTAAGCTGAGAAGAAAAACGGAAGGCGCCGCCCCCTCCTGAAACCCCTCCACCAATCGCTTCCGTTTTCCGACGGCGGTCGAGCCGTCGAGCCTTGCGTAGGGAATAACGGTCTTCTTCAACTCTTCCTCCAGAATATCGAGAAACGAGGTGAATTGAGAAAAGACGAGCGCGCTATGCCCCGCCGTCAGCAGCTCCGTGAGGCGCCCGATCAAAAATTCGATCTTGGGGGAAGGGTCGTCGATGTCGGGGGCGATCAAACGGGGGGAGACGCAGAGCTGTCTCAGCTTGAGCAGGGCGGTGAGCGCGATGATCTGGGCCTGGGGCCCGGTTTTATTTTGATAAGCGTCGTCGATTCTGGATCGGATCTGGGCGACCGTCATCCGATAGAGCCCCTTTTGTTTCGGGGTCAACTCCAGGTAGACGTCGGTCTCGACCTTCGGCGGCAGCTCTTTCAATATCTTTTCCTTCGTCCGTCTCAGAACGAACGGCCGGGTCCGCCGAATGATCAGCTCCAGCAGAGGAGAGCGCTCCAGATCGATCTGCGATTTGAAATCGTCGTAGTCTCCCAATAGGCCGGGGAGGGCGAGATCGATCAGGGAGTAGTACTCCCCGAGATGGTTTTCGATGGGGGTGCCGGTCATGACCAATTTGAACGATCCCTTCAACCGCCGAACGGCGCCGGTCCGATCGGTGTAGATGTTTTTGATCGCCTGGGCCTCGTCGAAAATGATCACATGAAAGGGGATCTCTTTCAATGTTTCGATGTCGCGCCGGACCAGGTCATAGGTCGTGAGGACGACGTCGGCGCCTTTGAAGTCGGCCCGCCGCTCTTTTCCGGCGTAAAAATGAATCTTCAGTTCGGGATAAAACCGGGCGATCTCGTTTTCCCAGTTGAACAAGAGGCTCGGCGGGAGGACGACGAGATGCGGGCGTCCCGCGGCGGCGCCGGAGGGGGGAATCTTCTCTTCCTTGATCCCGGCGAGAAGGCTGATCGCCTGCAGGGTCTTTCCGAGTCCCATGTCGTCGGCGAGGCAGGCGCCGAATTGATGCCGATAGAGAAAGGCGAGCCAGTCGTATCCCTCTTTTTGATACGGCCTCAGCGCCGCCTGAAGCCGTTTCGGCGCCGGAGAACGTTCGATTTTTTCGAATCGGGTCAGACGCTCGATGAGCCGCTCATCCTCTTCCGAGAGTTTGACCCGAACCCCTTGCTTCCGAAGGGCGATCCAGTCGAGGATCCGCAGCCGGGGCGTTCGGACGATCTCCTTTATATTCGGCGTCCCATCCCGTTTGTCCCGCCCGGTCGGATCGGCGCTCTTGTAGATCATCGAGAGCGTCTTGAGGATCTCTTGCGCGTTTGAATCGAGGATCCGGATCAAATCCCCCCTTTCAACCACCCCTCCCCGATGGAGAAGATCGATCCATTCCGCCCCCTCGATCACCGCCCCGTCGCAGCGGATCTCCGGCCGGATCTCGAACCAATCGACCCCTGAAGCCCGGCGCGCGTCGAACGAAAAATCCCATCGGGAGGTCACGACCGGTTTGTTTTGATAGAAGAGCTCGATCCCGGCCTCCTTCAATTTTGAATAGAGCGAAGGGAGCTTTTCATGGAGGCGTTCGGCGTCGACCCGCATCTCGTCGTGAGACCGCGTCTCCCTGAAGATCTCCGGCCCGAAAAGCTCAAACGGAATCTGGTAGAGAAGGGCCTCTCTCGGTTTATTGTTGGGGACGACGAACCACCGACCGTCGCTGAATTGAATCCGCGCGTCGGGCGTCGAATAAGCGGAGAAAAAGTGTTTTAGGATGTTCTTCGCTTCAGACCGGACGCTGAATTTGTTGAAGTCTTCCCCGGAAAGCGACTCGCGGAGCGTCTTCTCCGTCTCTGATTTCTTACAGGTCGAGAGGAGCGCGAAGAAGGCGCCATAGAGGGCCCCCTTTCTTTTTTGGGCCTTCAACGCCGAGGAGAGATTTTTGGGAATTTGAAGGTATTCAAAAAAACCGAAGGCCGACGCCGTCGGCGCGGCGGCCGCCCCCCCCAATCGACACTCCGCCCGCAGCAGGCTTTGCGGGGCGCCGGCTTCGGGAGGGGCGGCCTCCGGGAGCGGATCGATCGTAAGACGATAGGCGTGCTCCGCCTGATGGATCGGCGCCGGCGCGCCGTCGACCTTGAGGATCAACCGGCTTAGGAGCTCTTTCATCTCATCGCGGGAGGAGAGGATCTGGGCCGATTGAAAATGTCGCAAAGAGAGCTGAAGGGATAATCGGCCCGGCGTATGCCCGCCCCACCCGTCGTCCGGATCGGAGGAGGAGAATACTCGCTCCCATTCGTCGTAGAGATCCCAGGCGCGGGTCTCCTTCACGATCCCGATTCTATTCGTGTCGAGGTCAAAGACCACGCTCCGGAACCGGCGGGCCTTCTCATGAACGACCTCCTTCAGGAGGCAGACCGGGCGGACCCGGATCCGATCTCCTGAAGCGTCGATCTCCGTTTTCCCTTCGTATACCAACGAAGGATCCCATTTCATCTCCGCCGATCCTTCCGCCGTTTTTAAAATCAGCGGATACTTCATGCCGTAATGGTTGAAATATCGAACGAGGTTTTGACTGAAAAACGAAGAGGAATAAAAAGAGGATGAGAGAAAAAACGACAACTCGTCGGGAACCTCCCACGACGATTCGACCTTCCTGCCCTCCCTGAGAATCGAAGGGGCCAGCGCGTTCTCTCCCTCCTCGATCACAACCTCATAGGGAGGCTTCTTCCGCTCCGCCCGCGCCGGCGCGCCGCTGAGATCGGCGCTTTTTTCCGGAAGAGGGCGCCTCCCCCAGAGGCTTGATTCCAGAACCTTGAACCTCTCCAGATTTTCCACCGGTATTCTGAAAAGATTCGGCGAGAGGAGATGGAGCGTCGTCAAAAGAGCGCAGACGACATGTTTGCAATTTGAGGAAGGGGTCCAGACGGGACAATCGCAGGTGAAGGAGAGCGCCCCCTCTTCAACCGAACATTGGACGGAATAAAGCCGGGTTCCGAGAACGGAGGCGGTCAAAATGGCGCCGTTTTGGCTCCACCCGTACGATTTCACCCGTTCTTCTCTGTGGTATTGAAAACCGCGGAGAAAGAACGCCTTCGGCGCGAGGGAATAGACGGCGTTGGGCGGAACGGCCTTCAAAAATCTGAGGATGTCGTTTTCTTCGGCGGTCATCTATCCGAGGGGGATTCGATCGATTTTTCACGGGCGAGTGTAGCAGTTTAAATCGCGGGTGTCTATCCCCCTCCCGATCATTTTCCTTGCCCCAAAAGCCGCCGTTTGGTATAGTCAATCCCTAAGTGCCTCGGCTTATAAACTCGCTAACGTACTTTTATTCTTTACCTAAATTTTCCCTCTCCCCTTATGGGAGAGGGTGGGGGTGAGGGGTCAGAAAATCCTTTAATT
>DATDON010000223.1:0-3057 GCA_035293225.1 Candidatus Manganitrophaceae bacterium | reverse complement strand
CAAGCGGGCGTACCAGGAATATCTCGCCTCGGAAGAGGGAAAAGGCGCCCCCGAATTCAAGGAGGTCCAAGGGCGTCTCGCCGAGGTTAAAAAAAAGATCAGGCGCCAGCGCGAGGCGACGCGGCATCAGAAGAGGGGGGTGGAGGTCCTGGCCGATCCTCAAGCCGATCCCGAGAAACTGAAGAAGGCGCTCTGGGAGTTCAAACGGTCGATCGATCTCTATCCGGATGAGGCGGGGTACTACTATAATCTCGGCCTTTTACAGGAGCGGCTGAACTTCGGCGCAAAAGGCCCCGATGAAGAGACGGTCAAGAGTGTCCGCGAGAAGCCGGCCCTTCTCGAAGCGCCGATGAAGAGCTATCAAACGGCCATCGAGAAGAACGGGCGCTTCCTCCCCCCCTACATTCGTCTCGGGAGGATGCATGAGTGGCGGGAGGAGCCCGATCTGGCCGTCGCCGTTTATGAAAGCGCCCTCTCCCAAGGGGTCAGGCCCGACCAGATCGAGGCCCGGGAGGCGGAGGCCCGCCTCCGGAGCATTCAACGGCGGTTCTTCGGGAGCGTCGGCTACACCGCGTCGGTCGACAGCAACCTCTCTCTTTCGACCCCTGCGAATGACGAATTCTCCAGTGGTCTTTCGGCGAACCTCTCTTACTATCTCATCCGCTCCCCCCGTTTTCAAATGCCGCTGGGCTACGTTCAGCAGACCCAATTTTATTACCGGGTCCAGAGTTACTTCAGCAGCCACGGTTTTTCCCTCGGTTTCAGGCATCGGTTTCTCCCGTCGATTTCATACGAATTCGAGGGGCGTTTTCAGACCGGCTTTGCGAAAATCGGCGGGCTGGTTTCGCTTCTCGGCGAGGGAAGCGCCGCCCTCCACTACGCCGGGGCCTTTCCGACGCAGGCGTCGATGGAATTCAGCTACGCCGACACCTCCTTCACGAACCGCAGCACGCAGAACACCCAGGAGAGCCGGCTGACCCTTTCTTTAAGCCAGCGGCTCGGCCTTCAGGAAGGGGATTTTTCTTTGGCGCTGATCGATCATCAGACCCCTTTTTCCCGCGACAACTCTTATCAGGGCCAACAGGCCAACCTCGGATACCGATATTGGATCCGGCCGGATCTCCAATTTCAGGGATCGGGGGGGATTTTTTTCCAGAATTTCCTTTATCCCGACACGAGGCTCGGCCGAAAGAGGGAAAATACCCTCCTTTCATACAGCGTCGGTTTCCTCTATCCCTGGAACAGTTCGGCGACCGTCACCGTCAACTATCGCTGGCAGAGAAATCAATCGAGTTTAGGGCCGACGGTCTTGGACCAGTTGGATATCCTCTTGGGGCGGAGCGCGGCGCTGGGGGATTATACGAAACGGGTGGTCAGCCTGGGGGTCAACATTGCGTTTTAGCCCCCTCGGTTCCACGCTTTTATCCCTTCTCATCGTGGTGATCGGATCGGTCTCCGGGACCTTGGCGCAAGACTCCGAAGATCGGTTTTCCATCCACGGCCAATTGAAGAATGAGACCGCCTATCGTTTCGTCGATCCGACCGCTTTTACCAAGATACTCAATATCGCCCGGCTGGAGGCCCGCTATTTTCCGACCTCCTCTTTTTCGGTGACCGCGGTCCTTCGAACTTATTACGACGCCGCCTACGACGTCCAAAAGATCGACCGGATCGCTCCGAGAAAAAGCTCCCGGACGATTCTCTCCCAGAATTTGACCGCCGAGCAGATCGCGGCGCTCCGGATCGACAACCTCCGGGAGGTGGAAATCCGACAAAAAGAGACCGAGCTGAAGGAGATTTACGCCGACTGGTCGTTCCGCCGCCTCGACCTCCGGTTCGGGAAGCAGATCGTCCGGTGGGGGGTCGTGGAGGGGGCGCGGGTGACCGATGAGATCAATCCGCTCGACTTTCAGGAGTTCATCCTGAGGGAGATACAAGATCGGTATATTCCCCTTTGGATGCTCAAGGCGGACATGTATTATTTCGACCCCTACGCCATTGAAATCCTATGGATTCCCGAACTCAAGGGCCATCAGCCGGCCTCGAAGGGGAGCGAATGGGAGCAGTTCCAGCTCTTGGAAAATTTGAAAGAGCCTTCCCAGAATCTTCCCAACAGCGAGTGGGCGATCAAAGTCTCGAAACCGGTCGGGAGCTGGAACGTCTCGGGGAGTTACTTTTACACCTGGGACGACTTTCCCTCTTCGTTCCGGACCGTGTTCGGCCTCGGGGAGTTCGGCGTCTCCCCCGAAGTCGCCTTTCGGCCGCGATACGAGCGGCTCCATATTTTCGGGGGGACCTTCACCGGCCCGCTCGGACAGGTCGTGTTGAGCGGCGAGGCCGCCTATGTCGCGGGGAAATATTTCGGAACGTTGTTCGGCCGGTTCAACCCGGTCACCGGCGTCGTCGACGGCGGGAATACCCTTCAGTTGAACCTCGGCGAGCTCCAGCGCGATTACGCCAAATACGCCCTCAGCGCCGATTTCCGCCTCTTCAAGACCGATTTTTCGCTCCAAATCCAGCAACAGTATATTTTCGCATACCAACCGGAGATCATTCAAGACCGCTTCGACACCATTTTGGGGGCCTTCGCCCGGCAGGAAGGTCTGTATGGACGGCTCACGGCGGAGCTGCTCTTGATCTACTTCATCAACGACAAAGAGATCATGATCCGTCCCAAGGGGACCTATCAGCTCACCGACGCCTTTAAAATCGCCGTGGGCGCCGATATCTTCGAGGGGACCATCGGCGGACCCCTTCCGGGGGAATTCCATTTCGCCGGATTTTTCAAGAACAACGACCGGGTCTATCTGGAGTTAATTTATAGTTTTTGATTGGGCGCCGAAGGCGCCCCAACGTTGTCGGACACGATTGTCTCATCCGCGATGACACGGCGGGATAATCGTGATAGGATTAAATGATGTAACCCGGCGCGCCTTTGCCGCCGGTTTAAGGCCATAAAAATGAAACGTCTCTTCTTAGGATATCTTCTTTTCGCCCTTTTTTCAGCCGGGTGCGCCGCCGATCCCTTTCCAGATTGCTGCGTCGGGAGCGGCGCCC
>DATDON010000222.1:0-7323 GCA_035293225.1 Candidatus Manganitrophaceae bacterium | reverse complement strand
TCATGAAAGAGGATCGATCCGAAGAGCCCCAGCGCGCCGGCGATTCCCATCCCCCAGTAGGTCGCAATCGACAGATTTTTGTATTGAAAGGGGAAGAGGCCGATGGCGAGCGACCAGGTGACCAGCGCGGCGATGACGATCCAGCTCAGGTCGATATGAACGGCGACGCCGAGGAGTTTGAACAGCGTGATTTTTCTTCCAAACATAAACCCTCCCCCCTTGGTTTGGTCGCCCTCGCAGCGGGCCTTTCCCCTTTAGAAAAAGATAACGCTTTCCGGGCCCTTCTGTCTACCCCGCTCGAAAGGGGGGGCGGATGCGATCCCGTTTTCGTCCTCCTTCTTTTGTGGTACAATACCACTCATTTGAAGAACCCCACCCCAAAGGGGCGAGGGTTGCGCTCGCTATGCGTGTTCATGGAAACGGTCATGTCTCAGAAGATTTTGGTGGTCGATGACGAGCCTGATTTGAGCAAGCTGGTGGCGCACCATCTGCGGCGGGAAGGATTTCAGCCGATATCGGTCTCAAACGGCGCCGACGCCCTTCGAGAGATCGCCCGCCAGCCGGTCTCCCTCGTCATCCTGGATATCATGATGCCGGGAGAAGACGGTCTGCAGGTCTGCAAACGGCTCCGGAGCCGGCCGGAGACCGCCTCCCTCCCGATTATCCTTCTGACCGCCAAGGACGAAGAAAGCGACAAGGTGATCGGCCTGGAGCTCGGGGCGGACGATTATGTGACCAAACCGTTCTCCCCCAAGGAGCTGACGGCGCGGGTGAAGGCCCTCCTGCGCCGGATGGAAAGAAAGGAGACCGCGACCCGTTACGCGTACCGCGGCCTGTCGCTCGACCTGACGCGTCACGAGGTCAAGGTCGCCGGAGAAAAGGTCGCCCTGACCGCCAAGGAATTCGCCCTCCTGGAGCGTCTCCTCCAAAACAAGGGGAAGGTCCTGACGCGAGATTATCTCCTTAATACCGTATGGGGGTATGATTACTTCGGGACCACCCGGACGGTCGATGTCCATGTCCGGCGCCTCCGGGAAAAAATCCCGCTCCTCGCCACCGCCATCGAGACCGTCCCCTCATTAGGATACAAGCTGGTCGATGAAGAATGAGACGGAAATCATGCCGGATGGAAAAGAGGCGCCCCTTCCGCGCCGGCGCCTCTCCCTTCCGATCCGGTGGAAATGGATGGCGGCCTCCCTCCTCCTCTCCACCTCGGTCCTGATTCTCATCGGCGGTCTGACCCTCTGGTCCTTCAAACGCTACGCCCTCGCGCAAATCGAAAAAAGCCTGACCGCTCAGGCCCTTCTGGCCGCCGACCTCTTTCGAGACCCGCTTCAGAAAGGGGAAAGCCCCTCCGCGATCGACGCGGCGGCCGACCGCATTGGAAAACAGGTCCGCGCCCGCCTGACCATCATCCGGACGGACGGTACCGTCGCCGGCGATTCCTATGAAAGCGGCCCTTCGCCCCTTTCGATGGAAAACCACCTCGACCGCCCGGAAGTTCAAGAGGCGTTGGCCCAAGGGACCGGAACCGCGATCCGTTTTTCCGGGACCGTCCGGCGGGAAATGTTCTATCTCGCCTCCCGCGTTGAACAGGCGGGTCGGACCGTCGGCGTCGTGCGGCTGGCCCTCCCCCTGGAAGATGTCGCCGACCAGATCGGGGAAATCCGCCGCTTGCTCCTCTTCGCCCTCGGCGCCGCGTTCCTCGGCGCCCTCCTCCTCAGCTATTATTCCTCAAAGCGTCTGTCGGCTCCTCTTCTGGAGATGGCCAGGGTCGCTCAATCGATCTCAAAAGGGGAATCGGCGCGCCCGATCCGGGTCCGGACGGGAGACGAAATCGAAACGCTCGGTCGAACGTTGAACCGGATGGCGGAAGAGCTTCAAAAAAAGATTCAAACCCTCTCGGAGGACCGGGCGAAAACCCTCGCGATCCTCTCAGGGATGGTCGAGGGGGTCGTCGTACTCGATGAGAAAGGACGGATCGTTTTAACCAACGTCTCTTTCGAAAAGATGTTCGGCCTCTCCGGGACCGACTGGATCGGCCGGTACCATTACGAACGGCTCCGCCATCATCCTTTAAACACCCTGGTGGAGGAGGTCCTTCAGACGGGAAAACCGCTTTCGCGGGAGATCCGGATCGAGGCCTCCCCCCGGCCCCATCTTCAAGTTCAGGCCTCCGTGACGAAAGGGGCCCACCGCTCGGTCGTCCTGGTCTTTCACGACATCACCGAGATCAAACGGCTCGAACGGACCCGGAAAGACTTCGTCGCCAACGTCTCCCACGAGCTTCGCACGCCGCTCGCCGCGATCAAAGGATATTTGGAAACGCTGGCCGAAGAAGGGGTCGATAACCCCGAGCAGACGAAGGAGTTTTTGGAAATCTCGAAGAAACACGCGGACCGGATGGAAAATATCGTCCGGGATCTCCTGCAGCTGTCGAGGATCGAGTCCGGCCTCGATCCGATCCGGCCGGCCCACATTCCGCTTCGCGAGGCCGTGGAGAAGAATCTTTTACTGCTGAAGCCGCTCGCCGAGAAAAAAGGGCAGACCCTTTCCGTCGCGCTCCCCCCCGGCGCCGCGCTCAGGGCCGACCCGGAGAAGCTGAACCAGGTCCTGATCAACCTGCTCGACAACGCCGTCAAATATACCCCGGAGGGAGGAAAGATCGACATACGCGCCTCCGAGGACGAAGCGCAGGTCACCCTTGAAATTCAGGACAACGGCGTCGGCGTCCCGAAAGAGGATATCCACCGGATCTTCGAGCGCTTCTACCGGGTCGACCGGACCCGATCGCGGGAACTCGGCGGGACCGGCCTCGGGCTCTCGATCGTGAAGCACATCATGGAAGCGCACGGCGGGACGGTCTCGGTCGAAAGCGAGATCGGAAAAGGATCGCGCTTCATCCTTGTCTTTCCGAAACGGGCGGCGTCCGTCAATATTTAATCCTCCGCCATTTTACAAATAATTTACATCCCCTTCATCTTCCCGCAATATCCCCCTGCTTTAATAAGCCCATGAACAGCCTATTAAAAGAAAAAATCGGAATCGGTCGATTGAGTCAAGCCTTCAGAAGATTGGGGGTCGTCGAGGCCTCGCGATTTTTTGTGCAAGCGATCCGTCTTCTTCTCTGCGGGCTCATGGGGGTGATTCTATTATGTCTTACCGGTGGAATCGTCAAGACATTCATCGATCTCCACCTCCTCTTTTCCGAGGAGGTCGAGGTCGCATCGAGAAGGATATTGATCGATATCCTAATTCTTCTCGCCGTCGTAGAGATATTCAAAACCACATTCACCTATTTTACCGAGGGGCGCGTCAAGGTGACCTATATCGTCGACACGGTCCTGGTCGTCATGCTCAGCGAGGTGATCACCCTCTGGTTTAAAGGTGGAGAGATGCTTCCCTACCTGGCGCTGGCCCTTCTTCTAAGCGCCTTGGGATTGATTCGAGTGATCGCCATTCGATTCTCTCCAACGTCTCCGGAAAGAATCAGAGAGCACTAACCACTTAACAAGGAGGAAAAATGCGTCGTTTCATAGCGATCATGCTGATGTTCTGGGTAACAAGCGTAGGGGCGCAAGGCGTCTTTGCGGAAGAGCGGAAGAGCCTGGAAGAATTGTTGGTCGAAAAAGAGATTCTCACCAAGGAAGAGGCCGCTTCCCTTCAAAGCAAAAGACTCTCGAAATGGGTCGATCGGATGATCTTCTCCGGAGATTTTCGTCTCCGGCATGAGTCGTTCATGAAGGATCAAGATAAAAACCGCAGTCGGCAGCGGTTTCGGCTTCGCCTCGGTTCTGAACTGAAGATGGACGATTTTGTCGTAGGAATTCGCTTGGCCTCGGGAACGGGAGAACAGCTCTCCACCAATCAGAGTTTCGACAGCCTCTTCGCTCAGAAGCAGCTCTGGATCGATCGGGCCTATCTGGAATGGAAGGCGACATCGGGGCTGAAGCTGACCGGCGGACGGATGCCGAATCCCTTCTTCACGATTTATACCACCGATGTGGTCTGGGATGAGGATGTCAACCCGGAGGGATTTGCCGAGAACCTGACCTTTAAAACGACCGATGCGGTCGTCCTCTTCATCAACGCCGGCCAGTTCGTCCTGGACGAAGACTCATCCGACGCCAACGACCAGTGGCTCTTCGGGGAGCAAGGCGGAGTCCAAATCGGGCTCGGCAAAGATACGAAGGTCACCCTGGCCGGCGCTTTCTACAACTTCAAAAACGCAACCAAGGGGAACTTTGGACAGGTCGCGATTCAAGAAGGAAACACCCGCGTCGCCCCTCCCGTCACGACCCCCGCAACCGCGCCGACCAACACCCTGGCCTATCCCTTCAGGGTGCTCGACATTACGGCGGAA
Source organism: Candidatus Manganitrophaceae bacterium (assembly GCA_035293225.1). GTDB lineage: Bacteria > Nitrospirota > Nitrospiria > SBBL01 > Manganitrophaceae > DATDON01. Next base: position 2,960 of record DATDON010000222.1, on the reverse strand, counting down.
TTCGCCACGAAGATAGCGGGTTTACCCATTGCGATTCAGGGAGATTACGTCAAAAATCTGGCTCATCCCAAGTCGGGTGAAAGCAAAGGTTACCAGGTGGGGGTCAAGCTTGGCAAGGCAAGCGATCCTGAAACCTGGGAGTTGGCCTATTATTATAAGCTTCTCGAGACCGATGCGACCGTGGCCGATCTATCGGACTCCGACTTCGGGGACGGCGGGACGAACCGGAAAGGGCATATCGGTTGGGGCGCTTATAATTTTACGAAAGCTCTCCAATTGAAAGCAAAGGGCTTCTTTACCGAGGCGCAGGATGAACTGCTCGCCCCGAAGAAAGATGATATCAAGCGCTTTCAGGTCGATCTGGCATTGAAGTTCTAGGAGTCTGTAACAAAAATTTAACATCTTTGTAACATAACGGAAACCGCATCGAAACATAATAAGGAGAATGAGAATGAAAACGTTTTCAATAATGGGAATGATGTTAATCCTTCTCGTAAGCTCGGCTTGGGCCAAATCGACCTTGATCAAGGTGGACGGCTCCAGCACCGTTTTTCCGATCACGGAGGCGGTTGCCGAGGAGTTTCAAAAGAAAAATCCGGGCGTGAAGGTCACGGTCGGCATCTCCGGCACCGGCGGCGGCTTCAAGAAGTTCTGCGCCGGGGAGACCGACATCTCCGACGCCTCCCGCCCGATCAAACTTTCCGAAGTGGAGCAGTGCCTCGATAATAAAATCCAATATGTCGAGTTGCCGATCGCTTACGACGGCCTTGCCGTCATGGTCAACCCGAAGAACGATTGGGTCGATCACCTCACGGTCAAAGAGCTGAAGAAAATGTGGGAGCCGGCGGCGCAAGGGAAGATCAAGAAATGGAACCAGATCCGGCCGAACTGGCCCGACAAGGAGATCCACCTCTTCGGGCCGGGCGCCGACTCCGGGACCTACGACTACTTCACCGAAGCGATCGTCGGGAAAGAGCATGCCAGCCGCGGCGACTTCACTGCAAGCGAAGATGACAACGTCCTCGTTCAGGGAATCGCCTCCGATCTGTACGCTTTGGGGTTCTTCGGAGTGGCCTACTACGAGCATAACAAAGACCGCCTCAAGCTCGTTCCGGTTGATGATGAAAAGGACTCCAACGGCAAAGGGCCCGTTCTCCCCGAGTATGAGAACGTCGTCAAGGGAACCTACCAGCCGCTGGCGCGCCCCATCTTCATCTACGTCAGCCGGAAATCGGCTGACAAACCGGAGATCCAGGCATTCGTCGACTTCTACATGAAAAACGGGGGAGCGCTCTCCAAGGAAGTCGGATACATCAGCCTCCCGGACAAGGCGTATGAACTCGGACTCAACCGGTTCCAAAAGCGGGTCGCCGGTTCGGTCTTCGGCGGGAAATCGCAGGTCGGCGTCGGCATTGAGGATCTTTTGCAAAGAGAAGGAAAATAGACGCTGAACGCGAGAGGCTATCAGAAAATCAAAGAGTGGATGGTCGAGGGGGCGCTCTTCTTGAGCGCCCTCTTGTCCGTTTTTATCACCCTCGGCATCATCGGCGTTCTCCTCTTCGAGACCCTCTCCTTCTTCGGCGAAGTCTCGATCATCGATTTCCTGACCGACACACAGTGGACCCCGCTCTTCTCCGAAAAACATTTCGGCGTCCTCCCCCTCTTCGCCGGGACCTTTTTGACGACATTCATCGCGATGGCGGTGGCTCTCCCAATCGGCCTGATCAGCGCCATCTATCTAAGCGAGTACTCCTCCGATCGGGTTCGAACAACGGTCAAACCTTTTCTGGAGATTTTGGCCGCCGTTCCGACGGTGGTCTACGGTTACTTCGCCCTTCTCTTCGTCACGCCGTTGCTTCAAAAATTTATTCCAGACCTCTCCGGCTTTAACGCCTTGAGCCCCGGAATTGTCATGGGGATCATGATCATCCCGATCATCTCATCACTCAGCGAGGACGCAATGCACGCCGTGCCGACCGGCCTTCGGGAAGGGGGATACGCCCTCGGCTCGACCCGGCTTCAAGTCGCCCTTCGGGTGGCGCTCCCCGCCGCCTTCTCCGGGGTGGCCGCCTCGTTTATTCTGGGGATCTCGCGCGCGGTGGGGGAAACGATGATCGTGGCGATCGCCGCCGGCCTGCAGCCGAGACTGACCCTCAATCCCTTCGTCCCGATCGAGACGGTCACCGCCTACATCGTCCAGGTGAGCATGGGGGACACCCCCTACGGGACCATCGAATATCGGACCATCTTCGCCGCAGGCATGAGCCTCTTCGTCGTGACGTTCGTATTGAATATCATCAGCTATTCGCTCCGAAAACGGTTTAGGGAAGTCTACGAATGAACGCGCAAGAAACAGTACGGCTTGAAATCGGCGATCGGAAACGAATCGGCCGCCTCGCCGATCGGGCGTTCTCCATCCTCGGTCTCTGCGCAACGGCGATCGGCCTGTTCGTTCTTCTTGTCCTGCTGATTGACGTCTTCATCGACGGCTTCCCGAGGCTCGGTTGGGATTTCCTGACCAGTTATCCTTCGCGAAAACCGGAAAACGCCGGCATCCTTGCGGCCTGGGCCGGGACCGCTTGGTTGATGGCGCTGACGGCGCTGATTGCCTTCCCGCTGGGGGTCGCCTCCGCCACCTACCTTGAAGAGTATGGACGGAAGGGTTGGCTCACCGGCCTCATCGAGATCAACATCGCGAATCTCGCCGGCGTTCCCTCGATCATTTACGGTCTCTTGGGGCTGGGGCTCTTTGTCCGCTGGATGCATCTCGGCCGAAGCGTCCTAGCGGGGGCGATGACGCTGGCGATTCTGGTCCTCCCGATCGTTATCCTCTCCGCGCGCGAGTCGATCCGGGCGATCCCCGCCTCGATTCGAGAGGCCTCCTTCGCCCTGGGGGCGAGCAAGTGGCAGACCATTCGTCATCAGGTTCTGCCGGCGGCGATGCCGGGGATTTTAACGGG